>JBILBN010000030.1:0-29110 GCA_044353665.1 Chitinophagaceae bacterium
GGAAAAACAGAATCTGGAAATGTTTGGTTAGATTCCTCAAAAACTTCACCCTATAGTTTTTATCAATTTTGGTTAAACACAACTGATGATGATGCCGGAAAATATATTAAAATTTTTACTTTTCTACCAAAAGAAGAAATTGATGAAATAATAGCAATTCACAATGATGCACTTCATTTACGAACCTTGCAAAAAAGATTAGCACAAGAATTAACGTGCATGGTTCATTCTGAAAAAGATTTTGAGTTTGCTGTAGAAGCTTCTAAAATACTTTTTGGCGATGACACTTCCGAAGCCTTAAAATCTTTAAACGAAAATGAATTAGTAGATATTATGGATGGCGTTCCTCGATTTGAAGTAGCTAAACTTGAATTTAATAATGGCATTTCAATAGTTGATTTGTTAGTTAATACAAGCATTTTGCCATCAAAAAGTGAAGCAAAAAAAATGATTCAAAGTAATGCGATTAGCCTGAATAAAATAAAAAATGGGGATGTAAATGCTTCTATAAATACTAGCTTTTTATTAAATGACAAATATCTTTTAGTTCAAAAAGGTAAGAAAAATTATTATTTGATACAAGCTTTATAAAATCACCCCTAACCCCACCAAAGGAGGTAAATTTTAAGACTCAACTTTCATTTACTATCCTCTCACATCTAGTATTAATGGTTAAAATCGGACTTCTTTCAGACACGCATAATTTTTTAGCACCCCAAGTTTTTGAACATTTTAAAGATGTTGATGAAATTTGGCATGCAGGTGATATTGGCAATATTGAAGTAGCTGATGCTTTAGAAAAATTCAAACCTTTGAGAGCTGTTTTTGGCAATATTGATGGTGCCGAACTCCGTATTCGATATCCTGAACATTTATTTTTCACCATAGAAAATGTGCCTATTTTCATCACGCATATTGGCGGTTACCCACCAAAATACAACAGCATTTCAAAACCTTTAATTTTAAAACACAAACCGCATGTTTTTATTTCGGGTCATTCACATATTTTAAAAATAATGCCTGATCCTACGTTGAATTTATTACATATAAATCCTGGTGCTGCAGGAAAACAAGGTTGGCAAAAAATAAATACGTTAATTAAATTTACTGTTGACTATGACAGATTAAAAGATTTAAGCATCATTGAATTTAAAAAATAATTGAAATAAACCCAATTCGTTTCAAATTAATAATGGGTATTTTATCTTAAAAAAAGTATTTTTGCGAACATGATTGATACTCCAATTTGGTTAGAAAGAACAGAATTATTAATAGAAAAAGAAAATATCGAACTTTTAAAAAATCTAAATGTTTTAATCGTAGGTTTGGGAGGTGTTGGTAGCTTTGCTGCCGAATTTTTAGCTCGTGCTGGTGTTGGCAAAATGACTATTGTAGATGGTGATAATATCGATATAACCAATATTAACAGACAATTGCCTGCATTGCATTCAACAGTTAAAATGAGTAAAGCTGAATTAATGCAAAAAAGAATTTTAGACATCAATCCACTGATTCATCTAAGAACAATTAATCAATTTTTAAATCCAGAAGATACCATAGAATTAGTGCACTCCGAAGATTATCATTATGTGTTAGATTGTATAGACTCAATTACGCCAAAACTTAACTTAATAAAAACGGCTAAAGAAAAAGTAGGTTGCAAAATTATATCGAGCATGGGTGCTGGTGGAAAAATGGATTCTATGAAAATAAAATATGCAGATATTTCTAAAACACACATGTGTCCTTTTGCTTATTACTTAAGAAAAAGATTGAGAAAAGAAGGTGTTTTTGGTGGAGTAATGACTGTATTTTCAGAAGAAAAACCGAATGAAGAATCGATAAAACATACAGATGGCACCAATTATAAGCGTTCTTTTTATGGTACTATTTCATACATTCCAGCATTATTTGGATTAAATATGGCCTCATGGGTTATTAGAGATTCTTTTGGAACATTTGAATATGATAAACTTTGTATCCCTAAAAAAGAAAAAAATAATAAATAAAAAAATCCCTGAAATATTACTTCAGGGATTTTTTATTTCTTCAAATTGACAATTACCTTATCAGTGTTAAATTTCCTTGTTTATTGAATTTTTTTCCTGTTGAAGTAACTGCTTCCACAACATAAATGTATGCGCCCATTGGTTGTGGTTTACCTTTATATTGACCATTCCATCCTTTATTAATATCTGTAGTTGAAAATACTTCTTCACCCCATCGATTAAATATTCTGAAAGAATTCAACGTTGCTTGACCTTTTAAAATTATTTTATATTCGTCATTTATGCTAGTGCCAGATCCTGGAGAAAATGCATTAGCCATTTCAATATACGATTCAGGACTAACAACTATATCAATTGAATCGTTCACAACACAACCATCTTCTGTTATACCAGTTACATAATATCGAGTAGTTACAGAGGGTTGAGCAATTGGATCTTTAATATTAGTAGCACTTAATCCAAATGGAGGAGTAAATGTAAAATAACTACAATTTCCATTTGCATATAATTGTGTCGATTGGCCTGGATAAATTGTTTGACTTGGTCCTAAATTAATAACACCACTTGGATTTATCACTACATTGGCCTGTAGCGTGTCTTTACAACCTTTATTATCAATTCCATAAACGTAAAAAGTTGTTGATGTTGTAGGGCTCACAGTAACCGTTGATGCAGTACTGTCAGAAACTAAATAAGAAGGAGACCAAAGATAGCTTAATGCGCCACCAGCAGTTAATGTTGTTGGCTTATTTGGACATAAACTTCTATCTCCATTGAGATTCATAAAATTAACAGACAAAATATTTATAGCCATTGTTTCCGTACCCTTACATCCTATTGGAGTAGTTGCAGTTAACGTGAATACTGTAGAATTTATACCATCAAATACTGGATTTAAAACAGTTGCGTCATTTAAGTCTGATGCAGGTAACCATTGATATGAATATGTTCCACTCACAGGCAAAACAGTTCCTAACAAGTGAACCGTATCGCCACTACAAATTTCTCTATCTAAACCAGCATTTACAATCGGAATAGGCTCAACATTTATTAATATTGTTTGAGTTGAATCTGGGCAGCCTGGATAGGATACAGTAACAGAATAAGGATATTGACCAAAAGGAGTTGGTGTTATAGTTGTGTTTAATATGTTTGAATTGGATACAAAAGCAGTTGGAGTCCATTTAAAACTGTATTTTGGATTTCCACCTGTAGAATTTACTTGTACAGCATCTCCTTCACAAACAGTACTTAAGGGGTTTAAAATATTAAAGCCTCCCAATAAGTCAATTGTAATTGTTTTGGTAGAAGGGCATGCTACAATTCCTTGTGCAGAAACGGTGACTGTATATGTTGAATTGCCTGCCATTTGATTTCCTAAAACAATTGGATTAGCAATAGATGAACTTGACAAGCCAGTTGTAGGCACCCAACTGTAATTATATGGCTGCGTATTAGGTAACACATTTACTCCAATTTGAATTGAAGAATTAACGCAAGTTGTCGTATCAGGAGTTATTGTTACTGTTGGGCCCACAATAATACCTACAGTGATCGTATCCGTATAGCCACATACAGTGTCTGTTACAACATAAGATGTAGTTAAAGTTGGTGTCACATTTACTGTATCACATTTACCTGACAAGCAATTTATTGTACTGTTATTAGATCCTCCAGGTAAAACGTCCCAAGTAAATCCTGAGTTTCCGGTTGCCCATAATTTTATAGTTTGACCAGAACATATCGTAGTATCATTTGATGCCTTTATCGGCTTATGAACAAATATTCGAATATTTTGAATGGCAGGTGTTGACAAACAATTTAATGAATCTTTTACATTAACAAACAAGGTATGCCAACCAGTATCTGAAATAGTTGGTTGCCAAGTCATACAAACATTCAAAATACTATCATAAGGATTTGAAAACGTGATGGTAGAGCCTGGAAATGCAGATGCTGCATTGTCAAACATATGTTTTACAAATACACCTGCCACTGCAGATTTTATATCAAAACAAAAGCTTAAGTTATTACCAGGACAGGTTTTAACAGTATCTGTTACAACTGTTCCATTCGCAATATTTAGAGAATCTAGTACGGTTGTTACTGGCATTTGAGTACAGTTGTCTACTACAACTTGCATGTCTCTCATTATAGAACCTAGTAAAATTCCATTTCGATATTCTGAGCATTTTATAGACAATACAAACTTTCCAATCACATTCGGTGTTAACGTAAAATTTCCAGTGTTCTGATCTAAATTAAATGTATTGTTACAATCCATTGGTTGACCAGCAACACTGTTTAAGTTGTATCCTGCAGATAAAATTGAAGTTGGTGTTGTTGCAACACATGCCACACCATCTCTTGGATTAATCATTTCAAAATGTAATGAATCGCCATCTGGATCTACAGCACCTCCATTGTGAAAATAAGGAGAGTTTACACACATGTAGGGAATAGGTAATGAAGAAGAGGAATTAGAATTTAAAAAATAAGGCGAACTATTGTCTTGTGCCAAAACAGCATTTAAGTTATCAAAATGTGTTTCAACATATAAATTATAACCAGAGGATAGCGTATTGCCAATATTAAGTATATTGTTATTTCGACAGCACAAATCTACCCAAAAACGCCAATCATTACATTGAACAGGCAATGAAATAGTTGCACTATACCACCATTGTTCATAACCTGGAATGGGACTTGTAAGATTTTCACATTGTGTGATGGTACTATCACAACCATTTGATAGAGTAGAACCATTTGATACAGGTGGTGTTGTAGGAATCACACCAACCATTTTAGGCATTACTATTTGTTGAATGGTTCCCGTACATGGACTGGTATAACACATCGTAAATGTAGGTGGTTCTGTTGCTGCTGCAGAACCATTGTTTGCACAGTTTCTATAAAATTTAAAATAAAAAATGTAACTATTAACAGTACCTGGTACTTTTTTATAAATCAACTCTCCACCTGCTGTATGCGAAGCGTATAAATGAGTACTCAACGTAAACATACTGATGAATAAAACAAGTGTCGATAATATTTTTCTCATATCTTTTTATTAAATAGGGCTTAAAAATAGTATATTTTTTTAGTTTTTTTATAACTAATATCGAAAAAACACCTCGGTGGCACCATAACCATATTTGCTATTGTATTCATTGACGTATTTATGTACCCATTTGGTTTGGGTTAAGCGAAAATGAATTTCATTTTTTAATGACCCTTTGCCAATTCCATGTATAAATACAATTGATTTTTGATGGGTTGCAATAGCCAATTCTAGGGCATTTTGGAACTCTTTCAATTGAATATCAAGCATTTCTGAAGGAGCTAAATATTTATAATTTATATATAATTTTTCAATATGTAAATCTACTTCATATTTAGACTTACTCAATGCGTCTTTAAAAGTAAAATGATTTTCTTCATTTTTTTCTACTTCTTTTAACATCGTTTGGTGTACAATGACCTCTTTTTTAGGTTTGGGTATTATTTTATCAAACAGCAAAACATGAAAAAAAGCCTTGTTGTCAAATTTGATGTTGTTAATATATTCAAATAACTTTTTGGGCTTTATTGTCACAATGTTGTCAAAATCGAGTTGACTATTAAAGGTATCAATAAATCTAAATTTAAAATTGGGAGCACAAGCAATATCTTCAAACTTTACATCATGAATATAAAAATCTTGATTTGGAAAAATTTTAGTTTCAAGCGAAAACAATTTTTCATTTTTCAAAAAGCAATCATAAAAAGCAAGATATTTATTTTCTGTTTCATTGTAAAAATAAATTTTCACTTTATCGATTCGCTCTTCCATTCCATCTACCACATAAATAGGAAAAAAAACTAAATAAACACCATCCGGCAATTGCTTTTGTCGTGTAGCCTTTTTCTCTGGAAAAATTTGATCAATATGATTCGTCGTTTTTTTTTGTTTTTTATTTTTATCTAAAAACCAACGCAAATAAGGATGTTCTAAATCCGATAAATAAACATGATATGAACCTCCTTCATCAGCCTTTACTTTGGCCATATCATTGCTAATAAACTCAATTATTTTACCTTCTTCATCATTACTTTTAATATATACAGGATCCCCGATTGAAAATTTCATCTAAAAATGATTTACGTTTGCAACAAAAGTAAGAATTTATGGCCGGAAAATGGCGATGGAACACAGCCCAATTTGCTGAACGAAAATGGTGGCAAAATTATTTAAAAAACAAAGAGGTCTCCGAATACCTTAATTGGAAAAAAAACTATTGGAATAATTTATTGCAAAAATGCAATCCTTTTTTTTCAATCGATGAAAAGGACTCCATTTTAGATGCTGGTTGTGGCCCTGCAGGAATGTTTATGTTATTCGATAAAAACAACACCACTGCTTTCGACCCCTTAATAGATACTTATGAAAATGATTTGCCTCATTTTAAAAAAAACGACTACCCTTCTGTAACATTCATCAACAAAGGATTAGAAGACATATCAATCCATGAAAAATTTGACAAAATATTTTGTATGAATGCCATTAATCATGTGCATGATATTGAATTAAGTTATGACAATTTAATTCATTTAGCAAAAGCTGAAGCGCACATCATCGTCACAATTGATGCACACAATCATTCTTTTTTTAAAAAATTATTTCGTTTGTTGCCCGGCGACATATTACATCCACATCAATATGATTTAAAAGAATATGAAGATTTTTTAACGTCAAGGAATTGTGACATAATACAATCAATTCATTTAAAGCATGATTTCTTTTTTGATCATTATATGCTCATAGCGAAAAAAAAATAAATTTCTCTTTTTATTAACATAAAAAAACGACTGTTCCTTTACTTTTGAAAGCGTAATTTATTTATGACGAAATACTTTTTAACAGCACTTATTTTATGTTTAGGATTAAACACTTTTGCGCAAGCTGAGGATGGTGAAGAAATTGAAGACAATCGTCGTGCAAATTATTTCGAAACCTATATTGAAGTCACCAAACCCATAGACAGTATCGTTGTTTTCAAGTCTAAACGTGAACTCATTTGTTTTAATCAACAAAAAAAAAATAAAAAATATATCATTTCATTAGGTTTAGAACCAGTTGGTAAAAAACAATTTGAAGGCGATTTAAAAACACCCGAAGGTCTCTATTTTATAAACAACAGAGATACCATTAGTAGCTACCATACTAATTTAGCTATTTCCTACCCTTCTATTGAAGATTCAACTTTTGCTGCATTACAAAACAAACGTGCTGGAGGAGAAATTAAAATTCATGGATTCCCAAACAAGCATTTAAAAAATCAAGAAACCCATTTTTTAAACACTGATTGGACTGTTGGTTGTATTGCTGTTTCAGACATGGAAGTGGATGAACTCTATAAATGGGTCATCGAAAATTGCCCTATTTTAATTTTACCCTAATTTTTTTATGGAATCGAGGCCTTTTTCTTTGTGCGTCAAAATTGCGTCGCACACTGAAACGACACGCACTTTGTGAGGCATATTGTAATAAAGATTTACTATTTCAAAAACCACCTTATAAAAAAGAATTTTTGTACTTTCGCAAATATTATAATTTTATGTCATACACACCCCAAAATAAAATCAGAATAGTTACTGCCGCTTCATTGTTTGACGGACATGATGCAAGTATTAACGTCATGAGACGTGTGATGCAAGCCAGTGGCGTTGAAGTCATTCATCTTGGACATGATAGAAGTGTGCAGGAAGTTGTTGACACTGCCATTCAAGAGGATGCAAACGCAATTGCAATGACGTCTTATCAAGGTGGACATGTTGAATATTTAAAATATATGTATGACCTATTGAAAGAAAAAGGATGCAGTCATATTAAAATATTTGCTGGTGGTGGTGGGGTAATATTACCAGAAGAAATTAAAGAATTAGAAGCACATGGTATTATTAAAATCTACAGCCCTGATGATGGTCGTGCAATGGGATTACAAGGCATGATTGATGACTTAATTCAAAAAAGTGATTTTGCTACTGGTGCCAATTTAAACGGCGAAGTAAATCATTTACAAGAAGGAGATTTTAAAAGCATAGCCCGTTGCATTAGTGCAGCTGAAAATTTTGCAGATGCGTTGGAAACACAAGCTATGTTGAAAAAAGTTCGTGACAATATTTCTTCAAAAAAAATTCAAACACCAGTGCTAGGTATTACAGGAACTGGCGGTGCAGGAAAAAGTAGTTTAGTTGATGAATTAGTTCGTCGATTTGTAGGAGATTTTCCCAACAAAACAATAGGCATTATTTCTGTGGATCCATCAAAACGAAAAACAGGTGGTGCTTTGTTAGGTGATAGAATTAGAATGAATGCCATCAAAAACGAACGAGTTTATATGCGCTCGATGGCAACTCGTCAAAGCAATTTAGCCTTGAGCAAACATGTACAAGATGCTGTAGACATTTTGAAAGCAAGTGGTTTCGATTTAATTATTTTAGAAACTTCTGGCATTGGTCAAAGCGATACCGAAATTACAGAACACAGCGATGTTTGTTTGTATGTAATGACTCCTGAATATGGTGCTGCAACTCAACTTGAAAAAATTGATATGTTGGATTTTGCTGATATCATTGCCATCAATAAATTCGACAAAAGAGGCAGCATGGATGCGTTGCGTGATGTAAAAAAACAATACCAACGAAATCATAAATTGTTTGACCAAGATGCGGATACGATGCCGGTTTATGGGAGCATTGCATCGCAATTTAACGACCCCGGTGCAAATAGTTTGTACAAGGCATTGATGCAAAAAATTGTAGAAAAAACAGGCAATAAAACACTAGAGACATCCTTTGTAGCGCTTGATGAAATGAGCGAAAAAATATTTATAATCCCACCAGCACGTGTTCGCTATTTAAGTGAGATAACGGAAAATAATCGAGGCTATGACAAATGGGCAAAAGCACAAGGCAATATTGCACAACAATTATTTGGAATTTATAAAACAATTGAAACCATTCAGTCGCAAAAAATTACTGACGGCGATAGACTCATTAAAGAATTGCAAGAAGTTGAAGCCAAATTATTATTAGATTTCAACCCAAAAAATAAAGTACTTTTAGATAATTGGAACGCAACGAAAGCAAATTATCAAAACGAATATTTTATCTTTAAAGTGCGTGACAAAGAAATAAAAATAAAAACACATTCTGAAAGTTTATCGCATTCGCAAATACCTAAAGTAGCCGTTCCGAAATTTGAAGCATGGGGCGAAATTTTACAATGGGCATTGCAAGAAAATTTTCCAGGCTCGTTTCCTTACACAGCCGGAATTTACCCATTCAAACGTGAAGGCGAAGATCCTACACGTATGTTTGCTGGCGAAGGCGCACCAGAACGTACGAACAAACGTTTCCATTATGTAAGTAAAGGCTTGCCAGCAGCTCGTTTGAGTACAGCTTTTGACAGTGTTACGTTATATGGAAATGATCCACATCATCGTCCTGATATTTATGGGAAAGTGGGCAATAGTGGTGTGAGTGTTTGTTGTTTAGATGATGCAAAAAAATTATATTCTGGTTTCAATTTGGCCGATCCTAAAACATCGGTGAGCATGACCATTAATGGACCTGCGTCTATCATGGCTGCTTTTTTTATGAATGCAGCCATTGACCAACAATGCGAAATTTACATTAAAGAGAATAATTTAGAAGCCGAAGTGGAAGCTAAAATACAAGCAATTTATAAAGGGCGTGAACAACTTCGTCCAACATATTTTGACAATTCTTCATCAGAAAACAGCAGTGATTTACCAGAAGGAAACACTGGTTTAGGATTAATGCTTTTAGGTGTTCGTGGTGATGATGTGTTGCCACAAGAAGTTTATTCAAAAATAAAAGCAGATACCTTAAAACAAGTTCGAGGAACGGTTCAAGCTGATATTTTAAAAGAAGATCAAGCACAAAATACTTGTATTTTCTCTACAGAATTTTCCTTGCGTTTGATGGGTGATGTACAACAATATTTTATCAATGAAGGTGTACGAAATTTTTACAGTGTCAGTATCAGTGGTTACCATATTGCTGAAGCAGGCGCAAATCCTATTTCACAATTAGCATTTACATTGAGCAATGGCTTTACGTTTGTAGAATATTATTTAAGTCGTGGTATGCATATTGACGATTTTGCACCAAACTTATCCTTCTTTTTTAGCAATGGAATTGACCCAGAATATTCAGTTATTGGACGTGTAGCTCGTCGTATTTGGGCAAAAGCAATGAAGTTGAAATATGGTGGTAATGAGCGTAGCCAAATGTTGAAATACCATATACAAACATCAGGTAGAAGTTTGCATGCGCAAGAAATTGATTTCAATGATATTCGTACTACGTTGCAAGCATTGTATGCTATTTATGACAACTGTAATTCGTTACACACAAATGCTTACGATGAAGCCATTACAACACCAACCGAAGAAAGTGTGCGTCGTGCCATGGCTATACAATTAATTATTAATAGTGAGTTAGGTTTAGCTAAAAATGAAAATCCTTTGCAAGGCAGTTTCATCATTGAAGAATTGACTGATTTAGTAGAAGAAATGGTGTTGCAAGAGTTTGATAAAATTAGTGAACGTGGTGGTGTACTAGGTGCAATGGAAACTATGTATCAACGCAGTAAAATTCAAGAAGAAAGTTTGTATTATGAAACCTTGAAACACACAGGTGAATTCCCAATTATTGGTGTCAATACATTCTTAAGCAGCAAAGGAAGTCCAACAGTTTTACCACAAGAAGTCATTCGTTCTACTACCGAAGAAAAAGAAGCACAAATAAAAACGGTGCAAAATCTTTGGGAACGCAGTGGAGCAAAAGGCGAAGCGCAAATTAAAAATTTACAACATTTAGCCATTAAAAATGAAAACATTTTTGAAGGCTTAATGGAAGCTGTAAAATATTGTTCATTAGGACAAATTACCAATGGTTTATTTGAGGTTGGTGGGCAGTATAGAAGGAGTATGTAGGATTTAATAACTTTTAATGTATTCATATAATCAATTGTGTAGTGCTTTAGATACAGTCCAAGATGAGTTGATTCAACATAATTTTTGGGATGCAAAACTATCTAATATTAATGTCTATTGGGATATTTATTCAAGTGCTTATGGCTTTCAAAACTTTTATGACGATAAAAAATACGGAAGCAAAGGAAGTATCACTATACCAACCTTTAGCAGAAGTAAATTTCAAGAGTTATATACTTCTGATTATGTTTCTTTAAAAGATATTTTAAGGCATGAATATGGACATGCTTTTGCATATTGCAATAAAAAGTTACTATCTACCGTAGAATTCAAAAATGCTTTTGGAGGTATTCATAATAGTTTAAATAGATTTGAATATGATCCTAAATATTTTGTGTCGAAATATGCAGCATTAAATACAATGGAAGATTTTGCTGAAACGTTTATGCTTTATTTAGAATATTCAGGTATATTGCCTAATAGATACAACTTTCCAGCTATAGCTAATAAATGGGAATTCATTACTAAATTAAGTAATTTGAAAAGTTGAAATTTCAAAAGTATTTATAACAAAATACCTTTAAGAAACAACATGGCGAAAGAGAAATAAATCATCAACCCGGTTACATCTACTAAGGTAGCTACAAAGGGTGTTGATGACGCTGCTGGATCTAAACCCAATCTTTTTAAAAGCAAGGGAAGCATAGAGCCCATTAAGGTTCCCCAAAGGACAACCCCTATTAAAGAGCAACCAACTACAGCAGAAATGGGTAAATAGTTGGCGTCAAAACCAGGTGAAATAAAATGCCAAACGGTTAGCACACAAAAACTAAAAAAGCTTAATGTACATCCTAAAAATATTCCAGAAAATATTTCTCTACGCATAATTGTCCACCAATCCTTTATCGTTATTTCGCCTAAAGCCATTGCTTGAATAATGAGTGTGGCCGCTTGTGAACCACTGTTACCACCACTCGAAATAATGAGTGGTATAAAAGTTGCTAGCATAACTACTTGTGCAATTTGAGCTTCAAAACTAGACATTGCATAAATGGTTAATAATTCTCCAAAGAATAATACGATTAACCACACTACCCTTTTTTTATATAAATCAAATAAAGAAATTTCTAAATACGGTTCATCTAATGCCTCTGTTCCTCCCATTTTTTGCATGTCCTCACTGAACTCTTCTTCTGCAACCCAAAGTACATCATCGATAGTTACAATGCCTAACAACACATTTTTATCATCAACCACAGGCAAGGCAACTCGATTATTCATTTGAAAAACGCTCATCGTTTCCTTTTGGTCGTCATTCACATGCAACGAAATATATCTGCCGTCAATCAAATCAGAAACCTTAGTGGTTTTAGGATCCACTAACAAGAAATCACGAATACGAACGTCATCAATTAAAATGCCATTTGAATCGGTTACATAAATTACATCAATGGTTTCCGAACTTTTCCCATAATCTCGAATGTATGTTAAAACCTGCTCTACCGACCAATCTAGCTCCACGTCAATATAATCGGGAGTCATTAAACGACCCACACTTTCCTCAGGATAACCCAACAAGGAAAGGGTAACTTTTCGTTCTTCAGGGTTTAGTTTTTTGATAATATCTTTTACGATATGACTTGGCAATTCTCCTAACAAGGATGTTCTATCATCGGGAGGCAATTCATTTAATATTTCAACAAGTTGATTAGGTGGTAATTTTTCTAATAATTCTTCCTGAATGTTTATGTCTAAAATTCTAAAAACAGCTACTGCACGTTGAAAATCTAATTGTTTAAAAAACAATAGCTTTTTCTTCGGATACTCGTTGATTAACTCAGCGATATCCGAAATATTGAGTTCATTAATAAAATCACGCAACTCTTCATGCGCTTCTAATTCGATTAATTTATCTACCCGTTCAATAAAAGCATCTAATTCTTCTGTCATATAACTTTGCAAAAGTAGTTTAGTATTACTTTTATAACAAGAAAGAAAGATTAATAATTTATGATGGCCGAAAAGCATACACTTTGTAGCGGTTTTTTGGGGTCAAGGGCATATTGAACGGCAAAGCAGGAAATGATATTTATTGACATGAGCACCTATTTACGAATTGACATTTTCCTACAGGTTGGCGTTTCGCTATACTGCCTATTTCTGATGGTGAGATACCAAGCGATAGTTTAAATAAAAGCTAAAGGCTTTCAAGAACATATTAGCTTTGAAGGCACAGCCTTCAAAGAGCAGATAAGACCTATTTCTATATTCTTTTATAAAAAAAACAATAGTCACAAGCTTTATGCCTATGACTATTATTAAAATTATTTCCTACTATAATCTTTTCTAAAATAATAATTTATTTCAAGAACTCCCCTCAAATGATAATAATAGTTTACTGTTCTTCCTGGATCTAATGAAAGTTTACTGAATTCAACCTGTGGACCAGTTTCTAACTGAATTGATATTTTATTATTGTTTGTTAAAGGGAAATATTCAATTCCTATAGGAATATAGCACCGAGCTACTTCATAATCATTACTTAAAAAACCATCATTAATTTCATGTAGATTTACCCATTTGTATCCAACACCTAAACCTGAATAAAATTTGTTCACATCATCAGTCCACATTGCATGTGAATATTGTAATTCAAATCCTATTTCTTTTTTTTGTTTAAGTAATAAATTGGGATAGCCTCTAAAAGAAAAATTATTTTTAAATCCTAAAGTACCTCCAACTCCATTATTGCCAATTTTAATTTGACAAAAACTAAATGTAGAAAAGAATCCTATGCTACATATTATCGTAATTATTTTTTTCATATTTAACAACTTGAACTTCCGTAGAAAGTAACATTATAATTATTTAAACTGTTATTATAATTTATTTGAACTTTGATTCTATTGAAATTTTTTATACAAAAATTATATTGAGAACCGTTTGAAACATTGCCAACTCCTTTCAAATTCCAACTACTATATGAATATTTTTTTGCCCATTGTTCTACCATACCTGTTGCTCCTGAATTATTCGTTGTTAATATTCCATTTGCCAAAGTTGTGAATTCCATTACATTTTGATATCCCCCTTCTGCACTACCGAATGAACTATTGTATCGTGTAGTTTTTGGTCTAATATTAAGTTTAAAGCCTGCAGCGTCATTTGGCAGATTAGTACTTAATAATATATTTTGTATGGAATTTGTTGTTTGTACAATTGAAATGTTAGAAGGATTTTCATCAACATTAACATTAGAAACATCAGATGCTTGAGACATCAATACAACTATAGTTAAAGTTTGAGATGATAAGTATTGAGTCAAATATTTTTCATCATTTGAACTGACATTAAATTTAACAGAATAAGTATTTGTAACATCATAAACAGTGATTTCTTTAGATATGTATTCGCTTCAGAAAGTAATTCTACTCCATTCTCTTCACTTAAAGTTAAACGTTTATTAATATTTGTAGGATTATTACCATTACCATTACTAGTACTTATAAATTCATTTTGTTTCTGACAACTCACAAATATCATACTTGTGATGATTACAAATGCGATTGCAGTGAGTGCGATTAATTTTAATTTTTTCATTTTTTTAGTAGATTATTTTTTGTTGGTGAGCAAACTACTCATTCTTTCAGACCAACGGCTGGCAGAGTTTTGTAATTTTTTAATGGTTTACTTGATATACTCAAACCATGGTTGCTTGTTCTTAAATTTACATCTCCTCAATTTACTTTTCATTTTTGTTTATCATGGATTTTTATGATTGTCCAAATGTTTTCGATTGACGAATAAAATACTACAAACTTTACAAAGCTTTTATGATTAACCATATTTGTTTATTTTATTGTATCGAATCCAAAAAAACAAACAACGTAGGTATTTAAGATCACTCATAACAGAGGCCGTCTAAAATGATGTATACAAACAAAGTCAGTACAATCATGTTGTTCATGCATACATAACATATGCTTCCTGTATATTTTTAAGAAATTTTAGTAGGTTTCTGTTACAGTTTTATTATAGCTAAACGCTTATGTAATCATTAAATTAAGATCTATGTGTTTTTTCTACTATAAAAGTATTACTAATTTATTTTACGAACAAATTATTTTTTACTCATTTCCCTTCTACATGGCATCTCACCAAACTGCCTATTTCGGTTGGTGAGGCACCAACTATTAATTTAAACCGATAAATTCATTTCTTTTACAATTACAAGTCAACGGCTAACTGCAAGGTAAAATTACGAGGTGGCGCTATCAATGCTGGTCGTTCAGAATAAACTGTGTTTAAGAGATTTTTGATAACAAAAGAAATTTTAGCTTGCTTTGAAAGCTGATAAGCAAAGCGAACATCCCACACAAAACTTCCTTTATTGTATTTTGTTCTGAAGGCATTCACACTGCTTGGCAATTTGGTTCGCGACTCAAATAATAGTCCTGGTAAATTTTGGGCAGGTTTTGTATTTTGAAATACGGCATCAATGTTTTGCATATTTGAATTGTATAAAATAGTAGATCCAAACACTACATTTTTATAAGTATGTTCCATGTCGAATTTAAAGCTATTTCTGTATCTGTATTTCAATGTGTTGGTATTGCCGCTGATATTGGCCATAGTGGCTGAATCAGGGTTCAATAAAATTGGATTCATATAGGTATATGAAACCATAAAACGAGAACTGATTTTACCTATTTTACCTTGTGCAACCGAAGACATATCGACTCCATTAATTCTGGTATTTCCTACATTGATGGATTTAAAACCTAAATAACTAAAAGCATCTGAGACCGTTAGAATCGTTGAATCTTTAGGTAAATAAAAGTTGAAATTAAACTCCATCATATTTTGATACTGCATCCAAAAAGCGGCAAGGTCCACATATCCAAGCCAAGAGCCTATTTTATATCCTTGTTTAACTCCTAGCTCCGCACTCCATCCTGTCTCCGATTTTAATTCCAAATTAGGGAACACTTGTGAAGGACCAAAACTGGTACTGATGAAACGCTCAGCAATAGAAGGATAGCGATACCCTTGTCCGAAAGAGGCTCTTAGAAATGTTGCTTTTGAAAGCTCATAATTGAAGCCCGTTCTAAAAACTGGTTTTCTTTCGGTGGCATAGGTATCTACTTCATTCACTTCATATCGCATGCCAACATTGAGCCAAAGCTTTTTGATTTTTTTTTCGAGTTGTAAATAGGGTGCTACATTATAGGTTTTATGGTTGCCATACAACTCTCCTACTACATTGCTATAAGAGCTTAACACGCCTGAAACGATATGCAATTGATCCCAAATTTGATTGTCTGATTGAATTTCTTTTTGATATTGATATTCTCCAAAATAGGTATCCGCGGTAGATGATTGTTGTTTTTCTGGGATATCATTTTTACTTCTAAAAAAACGAGTTCTTAATACATGTTTAGCCCCGCCTTTTGAATACAGTTGGATGTATGGATCGATATTGATTCGTTGTCCTTGATTTTTATTGACGGTAGTCGTTGAGTCATTTAAACCTCCATAGGGTTGATAAAATTTGGTACCATTGACCGCATCGGGTTGCCAAAAAAAGAAGGTTTGACTTTTATTTAATTGAAGATTAGAATTAATTCCAACTAATAACCTAGGATTATTTTTAAACCGATAACGGAGGTTCATGTTCGCCCTACCTCTTCGCTGCAAATCGCCTTGATTATATGAATCTTCACTGTACCAAGCAGAGCCTAAAACAAAATCTAATTGTCCGAATTTTTGAGCATGCATAAAATACCCTCCTTGAAATCCTGGTTGTTGTTTGCCCCACCATTTCCAAGATTTATCTTTAGGATTTCCATACATCCCATTATATAGCATGGCTTTTGTTTTAGGTTTATTTTTTGCAAAACCTGTTCTAAAATTCACAACGCCATTTAAAGCTGAGGATCCATATAAAGATGAGGAAGCCCCTTTAATTACTTCAATTTGCTCGCAGTTTTCAATGGGTAAAAAATCCCATTTGGCATCACCAGCATCAGCCGTCATCATGGGCATATCATCCACTAAAACCAATACCCTGCTCCCAGCACCATAACTCCAACCACTCCCACCTCGAATATTTACTTGATTTTCTACAACAGAAACCCCTGGTACCCGTTGCAACGCATCCGTCATATTATTATTAGCCGTATTTAATATTTGTGCTGGTTTAATAATTTCAATGGATACAATTTCCTCAGCAGCTCGTTTTTCAAATTTACTTCCACTGATTGTTATTGTATTGAGTGCAGTTGATTTTGACTTCAATGAAACATCCAATGTTTTGTTTTCATTTTTAGCTAGTGTAATAGTTTGTTTAATTTCTTCGTATCCTGTAAAAGAAAAACGGAGTTGATAAGTACCTTCATTTAATTGAAGTTGATAATTTCCATTTAAATCGGATTTTGTACCAATGGATTTATTGGCAGAAATAGATACCCCAGTAAGTACTTCTTTCGAATCAACATCTTTTATCACACCAACAATTTTTGTTGTTTGTGCAACTAATTGACCACAAAAAAGCACACTGAATAATACAAATAATAGTTTTTTCATTTCAATAATTTTGTAAAAAGCAATAAATGTATATCTTTATCGAAACTTTTTATAATGAAAAAAATATTTTTACCAATTTTTGTATTGATTAGCTCAATATCTTTTGCGCAAGCACCCTGTGTACCAGGCACATTAACTACTTCAGGAAACAGTTACATCATACCAGATGCGATAACTAATTTTAAAGAAGCATGTGTGAATGAATATTATGAACAAATAGTGTACATGAAAGTGCCTAAAGATACAAGTTTAGGTATTGTATCAGCTACCATTGATTCTTTTGTAATTAGCAAAAACGTTACTGGCATGCCTGTTGGTTTAACTGTTGAAGGCGTTCCTGGTATTTTACCTGCCTCTCCATCTGATCCAAAAACAAATTTTGAGCGCATGAAAATTAAAGGCGATTCTTTGGCTTGTTTAAAAATTAGTGGAATTATTGCTACGTCTAATGCACCGGGTAATTACAATTTAATTATTCCAATTAGAGCCTACATGAAAATTGGTGGATTTGTACCTTTAGACAGTGCAATTAACTTGTCAACATACAGTATCAACGTAAAGCCTACAGGAACCTGCTTTCCAGCATCTATTTCTAATTTAGATAAATACAATTTCGATTTAATTGGCAACGCACCGAATCCATTCACTGGAAATACAACAATTTCTTTTCAATCTGCTGTAAGTAAAAACTTCGATTTAAAAATCATGAGTGCTACTGGCGCAATTGTGTATGCAGAAAAAGTTAAATCTCAATCAGGTATGAATTATGTAAACATTAATGGTTCACAATTTTCAGCTGGAATGTACATGATTGTTTTAAGCGACGATAAAAATCGTTTGACACAAAAAATGCTTGTAAAATAAAATGAGTTAAAAAACTAATCTAAAGGAGCATTGAAAAATGCTCCTTTTTTTATAAATTTAAATTCCAACATCCATTTTGTACATCTATTTATAATTTTCAGATAATGACATATTGGATGAAATAAATAGAATCCATTCATTAATTCAAGCAAAAACAATTTAGCTATATTTGCACAAATGATCATCAGCAAAGAACAACTTCACTCCTTCTTTAATCAATATCGAAAGTATATTTCTTTGGGATTGATAATGTCTATTTTTTTTATTGTCAGCGGACTTTTAAGTATTGAAGAAATCACTTTTAATACTATTTCAAGAACCATTTTAACGGGTTTAGCTACTGGTTTTTTAATGTCATTTATTACTGAATTTTTAATTAAAGGAATCATTAATAAACGATATGTTGTTGATGCTGATTTTATAAAATATCTACCCGAAGAAAAACTTTTAATGCAATCCAATGCCAATCATTTTAAAGGAATAGAGGCAGTTGGTGGAATGCTATTTATCACCAATTTAAGAGTTCTCTATAAATCACATAAAGTCAATTTTCAAAATCATTTATTTGAAGTTAATATTGCCGATATTGTATCTTACGAAAAATGCAAAACGTTTGGAGTGATTGAAAATGGCATTTTATTACGTTTAACCAATGGCACTAAAGAACGATTTGTGGTAGACAACAATCATTTAATCACGGCTACTTTAAAGGAAATCAAATTAAATATTGAGTAATTATTTCACTTCCGACCAGCAGTTTCTTTCTTTATTTTCAGAAAAAAATAAAAAAGCAAATCGCATTCACTACACACCCCTGGCTGTAGCTAAAAAAGCAGCTGAGTTTTTGTGTGGTGGTGTGGGTCATAAAATTTTAGACATTGGTAGTGGGATTGGGAAATTTTGTTTCACAGGTGCGCATTACTACCCAGCGTACAAATTTTATGGCATTGAACAACGAGACGATTTAATTGCGGCATCATTAAAAGCGAATGAAACGCTTCAACTGAGCAATGTATTTTTTGAACATAAAAATTTCGATCAAATTAAATTAAAAGACTATCATCATTTTTATTTTTTCAACGCTTTTCACGAAAATATTGAAGAAGACAAACTCGATTACAATGTCGCATTTTCTGAAAATTTATACCATTATTACAATGCAAATATTCATAAACAATTAAGTACAATGCCTAAAGGAACTCGTATCGCAACTTTTTTCACCTTAGACGATATTATTCCTGCTAAATACATTTTAATTGAATCTCATTTTGATGAAGGATTGAAGTTTTATGAAAAAATCTAAGTTAGATTTGCACCATGAATAAAATTTTTATTGTTTTCATCCTATTAATTTCGACTACCACATTTAGTCAAATAAAAATTTCAGGTGTGGTGAAAGACACCAAAGGGGAAGCCTTAATTGGGGTTAATATTGCCGTAAAGGGAAGTTATGATGGTGCTACCTCAAATGCCAAAGGGGAATATAATTTTGAAACAGATGCCAAAGATTCACTTGTTTTAAGTGCTACCTATATTGGTTTTTTACCTCAAGAAAAAGTGATCAAAATAACTGGCAGTGCCATCAATCAAAATTTTTTATTGAAAGAAAAAATCAATGATTTAAAAGCGGTCGTTATTTCTGCAGGTGCTTTTGAAGCCAGTGACGAAAAAAAAGGCACTCAACTAAAAGCATTAGATATAGTGACCACAGCCGGTAGCAATGGAGACAGTTATGGCGCACTAAAAACGTTGCCAGGAACCCAACAAACCAATGACCGTGAAGGCTTATTTGTGAGAGGAGGAACAGGCAGCGAAACGCAAACGTTTATTGATGGCACTTGGGTAAAAAATGCGTTCACAGCATCGGTTCCCGATTTGGGTGCTCGTGGTCGGTTTAATCCATTTATTTTTAAAGGGACTGTTTTTAGTGCCGGTGGTTATTCTGCATTGTTTGGACAAGCATTATCTTCAGCAGTCATATTAGAAACCATTGATTTACCCGAACGCTCCTCTGCGAATATCAATGCATCAAGCGTTGGGATTGGAGCAAGCGTTCAACAATTAGCCAAAAACAAAAAAAGTTCCTATGGCATTGGATATAACTATGTAAATCTTTCTCCTTATTTTAAAATCATCAAACAAAATATCACGTACCAACAAGCTCCTTTGTCGCATCAAATAGATGCTAATTTTAGATGCAAAACATCCAAAACGGGTATCTTTAAATTTTATGGATATTATAACCAAACCGACATCAACATTAACAGAGACAATATAAGCAGTTTTGATTATGAAGATGCAAACAAAGAATACCAAGATGAATTTGGTGTAAAAAACAAAAATGCGTATGCCAATTTATCGTATAAAGAATATGTAAATAAAACGTGGAAATTGAATATTGGCTTGGCTTTCAGCAAAAATAAAGATCATATTAACACCCGAGTATTAGATGCGAATCAACAAATTGTATTGGATAGCAATTTTTATAATAGCAAGGATATACTCATTGAAAATGAAAATTATTTAGCCACATCAAAAATTGTGTTAGAAAAAAATTTAAACAATTTAAATACCATTCGTTTTGGTGGTGAGTATATTTATAACCAAGATGCATTTTTATATGCTACCCAAAATGCGCCGAATACCATTTCTACAAAAGAGCATTACAAAGCCATTTTTGCAGAAAGTGATATTTACATTACCAACGATTTAGCAGGTAAAATTGGCATACGTGCCGAGCATTCTTCCATCATAAACCAATCAAATATTGCCCCACGAGCATCGGTTGCATATAAATTAAAAAGAGCCGGTCAACTGTCTTTTGCTTATGGCATGTTTTACCAAAAACCCGAACAACAATATTTATATCGCAGCAATCAATTGGATTATCAACGAGCAGATCATTTTATTTTAAATTATCAATATCAACCTAAAGACAGAATTATTAGACTGGAAGCTTATTATAAAAATTACCATCATTTATTAAAAACCATTCCATCAATTAACAATAATGGAAAAGGCTATGCAAAAGGAATTGAATTATTTTATCGAGATAAGAAATCGATTAAAGGTTTAGATTTTTGGATATCGTATTCATTTATCGATTCGAAAAGAGATTTTATCAATTATACGAAAATGGTGCAGCCCGATTTTGTAGCCAATCATGTTGCCTCTTTGGTTGTAAAAAAATTCTGGACAAAATATATGTTTGGAATTAATGGAACCTATACCTATTCATCTGGCCGACCGTATATCAATAGAAATGAAACCAATGTGGCTTCTTTTATGCAAGACAAAACCATTGCCTATCACAATTTAAGTCTTTCAGCAAACTATATCAAAACAATTCGAAAAGCATTCACTGTTTTTGTGCTCAGCGTGAATAATCCATTTGGATTTAAACAAGTTTACGGATACAATTATGCCACAAAAGATTTAAACAACAATGGCAATTTGTACCGAAGAGAAATAACGCCTGCTGCTCGTCAGTTTGTATTTATCGGCATGTTTATGAGTTTGGGTATCGATAGAACGCAAGAAGCAATCGACAATAATTTATAAGCCCCATTGAAACTATTTCAATTTGGTGAAATTTAAATTATAGCTATTTTGTATTCGCTAATTTAGCATAAATAGCATCAATTAATCCAGCCAATTTTCTATCTTTTTCTGTCACGGTATTATTTGCATCGTGTGTAAAAAGGAGAATGTCTACTTGATTATATACATTACTCCAATTAGGATGATGCCCAAGCTTTTCGACTGCAAATGCAACCTGTGTCATAAAAGCAAATGCCTCTACAAAATCTGCAAATTTAAAACTTCTTTTTAATTGATTATTAGCTTCTGTCCACATACTGTTTTTTTATTGCTGAAAGATATTGTAAAATATCATTGGAAGTAAGGATTGGGTATCAAAAAATGGTATTCTTTTTTTATTTTTTCTTTTTCTCTTCTTAAATGAAAGAGACTAAAATCTTAAAATCATACATTTGTATCATTTTACAATTTACCTATCCTTTCCAAAAACTTTTCTTCCGTCATTTTTCCTTGCTCTACTTTTTCTGCCCAACCCTAAATACGACTAGGTATTTAACTGCCTTAAGTTTTTAAATAGCTAGATATCGATAAATAATATTTAGGAAAATTTATTAATCTAATCTTAACCTGCAAAATAAAAATTACAATGGATTAAAATTCTACATATTCAAAAAAATACAGTTGTAATTATATAAACATTATTAGCCAATATATTATCTATTTACATTTATTTTAGTTATATTTGTTTAATATATTAGCTATTATGGCAAAATTTGGAATTGAAAAAAAACCGTTTGATATTTTAAAAGATTTAGCAGAAAAACACAGAGTGTTGCGAAAGCAAGCTGGTTTAACACAAAGCGAATTAGCCAAACGATCAGGTGTATCATTAGGTAGTTTAAAACGTTTTGAACTTACCGGTCAAATCTCCTTAGAATCGTTGCTCAAATCGGTTCAAATAATGAATCGAATGAGTGACTTTGAATTGATTTTAAATTCAGGTGAACGCTTGAAAAACATTGAGAAACTATTTAGCGACCGAACAAAAATTTAATCATGGAGCACGTAAAAAAAATCATTGTTTCTGTTCAGTTCAATAAATCTGAAATTGAATTAGGCGAATTAGTAAGTGAGGGCCGCGATATTTATTTTAAGTATTATATCGACTTTATTACTAAAGGCATTGAAATATCCCCCATTAAATTAAAATTAAACACGGCGATAAACAAAGCAGATGCCGTTCCTTTTGATGGATTGTTTGGTGTATTTGCAGATTCCTTGCCGGATGGTTGGGGAAAATTATTATTAGACAGAGCATTGACGGCTAAAGGAGTTGATATTAGTGATTTGACCATGCTTGATCGTTTGGCTTTTGTGGGAAGTAAGGGTATGGGTGCCTTAATTTATAAACCTGAAATAGAAGATGGGATACATGAACAATTTGAATTTGAATTTGAATTTGAATTAGATAAAATTGCAAAAGCAACTCAAAAAATTATTTCAGGAACAGCCACAGAAATTCTTGATGAATTATATATATTAGGTGGATCTTCAGGAGGTGCTCGACCAAAAATATTAGTAGGCTATAATCCTAAAACACAACATATTATTGGTACAGAAAAAGATTTGCCAATTGGCTATGAGCATTGGATCATAAAATTTCCATCTTCTTCTGACAAAGCAGATATCGCTAATATTGAATATGCATACTATAAAATGGCATTAGATGCAGGCATTGAAATGAGCGAATGCAAAATTTTTAATGGCAAATCTGGACAAGCATATTTTGGCACGAAACGGTTTGACAGAATTGGTAATCATCGCTTACACATGCATTCTGCTGCAGGAATAATGCATGATAATTTTAGGTTAAGTAATTTAGATTATGGTCATATTATGGATTGTGCTTTCATACTTGAACGCGATGTAAATGCTTATGAAAAAATTCTTAGATTAGCAGCGTTTAATGTTTTTGCACACAATAGAGATGACTACAGTAAAAATATTTCCTTTTTAATGAACGAAAATGGAAATTGGAAAGTTGCTCCAGCATATGACTTAACATTTTCAAGTTCAGGACATGGCATGCACAGTACTATGTTAAGCGGAGAAAGTGCCAATCCAACTAAACAACACTTAATTGATTTAGCTAATTATTTCAAAATAAAAAATGCAAGTGCTATTATTGATCAGGTTCAAGAGGTAATTTATAATTGGAAAGATTATGCTAAACAATGCAACGTAAGTGTGGATTCTAAGAATAGAATACAAAAAGTAATAGGTAAGAAATAATAGATTTCATTTTTTTAATAACTAGGTTAAAACTACTATTTTATAAAAATGAATTGATAATAAATGCATGATATTCCCAAAATAATCGAGCAGCTTCTGCCTCATTTTTATCAACCAATTGTGTAGGAAAAGCAGGCGCATACATAGCCATGTATAAAAACAAAAAAGGAAACAAAATTGTTTCCTTTAATTAGTGCACGAGAGGAGATTCGAACTCCCAAGTCCTTGCGAACACTACCACCTCAAGGTAGCGCGTCTACCAGTTTCGCCACCCATGCATTTCTTTTTTTATAATTAATGTTTCAAAATTATACTAAAGACTAACAACTAAAAAATATTATTTTAACGTTTTAAAATAATTCTAAAGGTGGTGCCTTTGCCTAATTCTGATTTTTTGACAAAAATGTCGCCATAATGGTATTCTGACATGATGCGTTTAGCTAAGGAAAGACCTAGGCCCCAGCCTCTTTTTTTGGTTGAAAAACCAGGCTTAAACACTTTTTTTATATTGCTTTGTAAAATCCCTTTTCCAGTATCGGTAACGTCAATAATTGTTTGTGTAATTTCATCTTGTATATTGATAGCTATTGAACCTTTACCGTCCATGGCATCTAATGCGTTTCGGATTAAATTTTCTATAACCCAATCAAACAAAGGACCGCTAATCACAACTAAGACATCTTCTTTATTCGAATTTATAGAAAAGGAAATGTTTTTTGAGGCTCGTTTTTGCATATAGCCTACAATTTCATGTAATCGAGTTTGCAAAATTTCTTGATGCAATTGAGGCACGCTACCAATTTTTGAGAATCTATCTGCAATCAATTTTAAACGCTCCACATCTTTTTGCATTTCTACTAATGCAGGCTTTTCTACTTCTGTATCTTTTAAATACTCAATCCAAGCTACAAGAGAGGTTAGTGGAGTGCCCAACTGATGTGCAGTTTCTTTGCTCATGCCTACCCAAACCCGATCTTGAATTTGTCGATTATTAGATGATATAAATGATATCACAATAATTAAAAATAAAAAGAGAATGATCAATAAAATGTAAGGGAATAGTCGTAATTGTTTCAACAATTCGGATTCGCCATAATAGACAAATTGTTTTTCAGTTTCAGAAATTTTAATAATAATTGGTGGATGTAATGCTTTTAATTCAGCCAGTTTTTCTTTTAAAAAATGGCTATTTTTTTCTCCATATTTGTTTGAAATGGTGTCAATGTTATTGATGTTAATAATATGATCTTTAGAGTCGGTATTAATTAATGGAATCGTTTCATTTGAGTTGATTAGTGTAAACGCAAGTGTTAAATCACCGCTGTTTTCTTTCGCCACGATTTCAAATGCTTGCTGTACAATTTCTACTTTTTTACGTTCTTCATGGGCTAATTTTTTAGTTAATTGATTCGCAAAGTATAAAGCAGTGAGTGCGATTAACACTGCAATAATTACTAATAAATTTTTCCAATTGAGGTATTTCTTAATCACGTTTTTAAAAGTATAAATATATAAAAAAAACCGCCTTAAAGACGGTTTTTTTTAAACGTATATTTTATTAATTTATTGTGTTCAATTATTGTTTAGTAAATTTAACGGAACCTTTTGATGTAGCATTCCCGATAGTCATAACATATATTCCGTTTGAAACAGCTGGTAAATGAATTGAATATTTATTTTTACCAATAGTTGCATTGATAGCACCATTGTAAATTGTATTGCCTAAAACATCCATAATTCTTACTGAATAATTAGATGGAGATTTTGCATCAATCGCAATGTTTAATACACCATCATTCGCAGTTCCTAAAACAGCTACATTCATATTTTCTAATTGAATAGAGCTTGTGCTAACAGGTCCGTCTGTAATCGTTACATCATCAATCGTCAATTCATCAGAAGCAGCTGCTGCAGTTGCTGTGTATTTAAAAGCAAAGTGAAAATTAGCTGCTTTATACGTCATTAAAGAAGTATTGTTAAAAGCTTTCCAACCAGTAGTATCTATTGAAGCAAAACCTGTTATAGTTAAAGGAGCCCACGTTGCAGTAGCTACATCACCTGTATAGTTTGCAGAAACATAAACTTCTTTTAAAGTAGAACCTGCAAATCTTCTTTTAGCCCAAAAGCTCAACATAGGATTCGCCATAGCAGACACATTCATCGTAGGAGAAACCAACCAATCGGTGTTGTCACCTAAAGTTAAACCACCATTCATTGAAACAGCAAAAGCATCGTTATGTCCAAATGCAGAACATCTCCAAGTTTGAGCACTACCTAATTCAGATGTTTGAGTAAATGCACCTAAAGCAGGCGCTAAACAAGTTGTAAATGTTTCGTTTAAAGAATTTACAGGTGGAGCAATTGGTGGTATTGTCATAAATGACCAAGTTGAATTATTGTAAATTCCTGTACCATTAAATGTTGTCCATTTAAAACATGTTGAATCATATTGAACTGCATAAGTTTTGCCATTTAAAAGATTAACACCAGGAATGGTAACTGTAAAGCCTGAACCATTAGTAAAGCAAGACCCAGCAGCAATTACTTGGTTAGTAACATCTGTTAAATTATAAATTGTAACATTTCCTGTTCCAATACTCATTGTTTTATCAAATGTTACCATTAAATCAGTTGTAGTAATAGGAACATTCATTGCATTATTTGATGGACTTAAAGAAGTAATTTGTGGAGTATTATTTACTGCAAGTCCTGACCAAGTTAAATTATAATTATCTATCCCAACTAAAGGACGTGTACCAGAACCCTTTGTAGTATCTGAAGGCATGATACGAATCCAAACTTGTTGATTTTGATTATCAAGTGCTGTCCCGAAATTTACAGTAACCGCAGTATTCGTAAAATTACTATCAATGATTACTGTTGAAGGAGTAGTAGACACGGTTGTAAATGATGTAGGAGCTGCACCTAATCCGTATTGTACAATCCAATTGTTATAGCGTTTTGCTAAAGTGTGTAAAGACATGATATTAAATTGTAAATTAAAACTAGCTAAACCAGTTGTGTTTGCTATGTTAAAACTTACAGATGCTAAACTGTCTTTTTTATCCCAACCAGATGCAGATACTTGTCTAATCCCTAGAGATCTATTTGTGCTTGCTGCTTGATCGGCTGGTGTTGCAGTTGAAGTTAATAGTGCTCCAGAAGCAACATTTTTAAATCCTCTACTTGTAGAACCTCCCCATGAAACAGCCGAGGAAGAAAATTTAGAAATTGCATCGTTACCTAAACCAGCATTTTTATTAACTAATGAGTCTACTCTCCAACCTTGTGGTAAGCCACCAGCCAAAGCATCAAAATCTTGAGTGTATGTTGTACCTGATAAGATATAAGGTGTTTGTGCGTTTGCAATTCCTACTGTGGTCATTGCTAAAAGTGCTAAAATTATTTTTTTCATTTTATTTTATTTTTTAGATTAATAATTATTGAATGTCGTTCAAATTTCTAATTTGAATTTGGTTTGTTGAAATATATTTAGTGGCTATAGCAGTGATATCAACTGAACCAACTGGCAAAGGAGTTGTTGTGTAAGGAATTTTTGATAAAGTGTACATCGTTATTGTTCCTGTAGCATCAGTAACTGTTTTGCTTCTATCTGCGGTTAATGGTCCAGAATAGGTAGCAGGACTTCCTGTAATTGTGGCACCCATTATTTTAACTATTACTCCTTCATATTGACGTTGATTGTAGGTTGCATTACTTAAATCAGCATTTAACGCAGCTAAAGTAACTACTATTGGAGTAACCGTTTTGCCAGAAGAATTTTTTGTAACTTGGTTTGATTTAGCCTTAATCTCTAACGTTTCTCTGTAAACAATTAGAGAGTCACCTGTTAAATCAACTTCAACTGAATCCCCTAATTTCATACCATGTGAAGTACCAAAATAAACTACAATTCCTTTATTGCTTTCATCTTGAATATACATGTTTGAAAAAGAAATATTACTATCCAAAACACTTGAAGTAACCACACCATGAATTTTTAAATTTCCTAATTTGATTCCGTTAGTAGATGTAGAACCAACATACATTTTACGAAGACTGTCAATCGTAATTGTAGTAGGAGGTAAAAGCACCACTCCACCACAACGAGGTGCAGTAAAAGTAATATCTGTTGTATCTCTAACCAATAATTGAGGTATTTTTTTAGAAGAAGATTCGTAAGTTGAGTAAATCGCTACTATAGAACCTCTTCCACTAGGAATTTTTGCTTGTCTAAATTTAGCGTATCCGCTGTTTCTTAAAATAATTGTACCCCCAAAACAATCTTCAATATTACGATCCGTTCCAGAAGATAAATTTGGATCACTTGCATATTCCAACCCTACTTCTCCTTGAACAAATTCTGCACTGTCTACTTGAATTAAAGTGCCTAACCATTGTCTTTGTTGAGCTGTTTGGCTAACTTTTGTAAAGTATATTTGATTCAATGAAACTTTCATTGGCACAACTGCATGAGGATAACTTGCTTTTACGATGTATTTATTCATTGATGAAGATGGAATATCTGTTAAATCAGTTGATGGCGCAATAGGCATACCACCTAACTGAATAAATCCTCCATATGCTCCAACATATAAACCTTTACATTTTATATATACTTTTCTTCCAATTGGATAATCACTGTATAATCCTGAAGATTTACCAATTAATACAGTAATTCCACTCGTACTATCTTGCACAATGATTTGTTTGTAAAAACTACCTGAACGGTCATCCGCTACAACAATCCCAGAAATGATTAAATCTTGGTCGATCATTACAGGACCTAAATTAACGTCATACATCTGCTTAATT
>JBILBN010000001.1:0-81847 GCA_044353665.1 Chitinophagaceae bacterium
CGTTTGAGCAAAAGTCAAATTGGATAATGAAATAAACAAAATGAATTGTAAAAATATTTTTTTCATGTCTTTTTATTTTTTTTGACTAATTCTTCCTACGATAGTTTAATCTGTCTTTTAGGGTTGCGCATAACTTGCATATACCCGAAACAAACTTTCGGTTTAATCACTCCTAGTGGAGTGATACCCGAAACAAATGACTGGTATTTGCATTTTTCAAATGTAGTTATTTCTTTTCTTTAAACCAATATCTTTACCCATCAATCCAACCACACCAGCACCTAATTTCTAATACTGATTGGTTTAATTTTTTGCTTGTATATCATAACTCCGACAGGGCTTTGAGCCCTGTCGGAATTTAGTTTATTGATATCTTAAAAGATTTGTTGTTTTTCAATTGTTGGTATGGATCCCGAATACGTAGGAACAGGAAATGCTCCGTAAAGTACGAGACGTCGACGAGTGCGACGCAAATTAGATGCACAATGAAAAAGGCCTCGACCCCCAAAAAAACTCCTCATTATTTATACGTCTTTCATGCTTAACTGTACTCGTTTTCGTGGGATGTCTATTTCGGTAATTTTTACGGTTACTTGTTGGCTGAGTTTGATTACGTCGTTGGGATCTTTGATGAATTTGTTGGTGATTTGAGAAATGTGCACCAAGCCATCTTGCTTTACGCCAATGTCTACAAACGCACCAAAATTGGTAATGTTGGTGATGATGCCTGGTAATACCAACCCAACATATAAATCTTCTAAGGAATTAATTCCTTGTGCATATTCAAAATGTTGGAGTTCACTTCTTGGGTCACGGGCTGGTTTTTCTAACTCGTTGAGAATGTCTTGTAAGGTATAGATACCAATGGTTTCAGAAATGTATTTTTTAATATCAATCTGTTTTCTGAGTTCGTTGTTTTTCATTAAATCTTCTACCGAACAATTTAAATCAGCAGCCATTTGTTTGACCACATCATAGCTTTCGGGATGCACTGCAGAGTTGTCTAACAAATTTTTGGCATCGTTGATTCTCAAAAAACCAGCAGCTTGCTGAAACGATTTTGTTCCCATCAAAGGAACTTTTTTGAGTTCGCTACGAGATTTAAAGGGGCCATTTTCTTTTCGATATTCTACAATATTTTTTGCCAATGTAGAACCCAAACCAGAGATATAAGCAAGAATATGTTTGGATGCTGTGTTTACTTCTACACCCACTGCATTTACACAACTGATGACTACATTGTCTAACGATTCTTTTAATTTGGGTTGATTTACATCGTGCTGATACTGCCCTACCCCGATTGATTTTGGGTCTATTTTTACCAATTCACTCAAAGGATCCATTAGCCTACGACCTATTGATACTGCACCTCTTACGGTTACGTCGTACTCAGGAAACTCCTCACGGGCTACTTCAGAAGCTGAGTAAATGGAGGCGCCTGCTTCGCTGATTAAATAAATTTTTACTTCGTGCGGAAACTCAATATTTCGGCACAATTGCTCGGTTTCTTTTCCTGCAGTTCCGTTGCCAATGGCAATGGCTTCTACGTTGTATTTTTCTACTAATTGCTTAATTTTATATATCGCATCTTCTTTATCATTTTGTGGAGGATGCGGATAAATATTGGTATTATAAATAAGGTTTCCTTGTTGGTCTAACACCACCAATTTGCAACCCGAACGAAATCCTGGATCAAGAGATAGAATATTTTTTTGTCCTAATGGAGGCGATAATAAAAGTTGTCGGGTGTTGGTAGCAAATACTTGTATAGCATCTTCATCGGCTTTTTGTTTGCTTGTCATTCTATATTCAACTTCTATAGATGGTTTCAACAATCGTTTGTAGCAATCATCAATCGACTTCTGAATAAATTTAGATGCTTCGCTGTCATTGTTCAATAGCACATCATCAATTGCTTCTAACGCATCAATTTCATCTACCGAAATATCGATTGAAAGAAAGCCTTCTTTTTCGCCACGACGCATTGCCAACATTCGGTGCGATGGGCATTTGGCAAGGGGTTCAGCGAAGTCAAAATAATCTTTATATTTTTGTCCTTCTACTTCTTTGCCTTTAAATAGTTTGCATTTTACGATGGCTTGCTTCGCAAATAGGTTTCTAATTTTATCTCTTACAACGGCATTTTCATTCACCCATTCTGCCATAATATCACTAGCCCCTTTTAACGCTTCTTCAATAGTTGGTACTACTTCGGTAATGTATTTTTGTGCTACATCATTCAAAACTAATGTTTCGGAATGCGCAAAAATGGTAGTTGCCAATGGCTCTAATCCTTTTTCAATAGCGATGGATGCACGGGTTTTTCGTTTTTGTTTGTAAGGCAAATAAATATCTTCCAAAATATTCGCTTCCATACAATCTGTAATTTTCTTTATCAATTCGGGCGTTAGTTTCCTTTGCTCTTCGATTGATTTCAAAACAGTTTCTTTGCGTTTTTCTAAATCGGTGAAGTAGGCTAAATTGTCTTTTATGGCTTCAATTTGCACTTCATCTAAATTTTCGGTTGCTTCTTTTCTGTATCGAGCGATGAAGGGAATGGTAGCGCCTTGCTCAAATAACTCGGCAACATTGGTGATTTGCTTCGTTCTTACGGATAGCTTTTTGGCAATAAACTGAATATATTTTTCTTGCATGAATTGTGTTTTTTTCAGGGTGGCAAATATATGTATTTAAGCTACAGATTCCGTAGTTATTTATAGGCTAAGAATTATTAATTTTTTCGCAAAGAATAAAAGATTTAATTAAGATAACCCGTTGAGCATTTAGGAAACAAAAAATGAATTAAAACAATCTTTTGTGCCTTTCGTGGTTAATATTTCAACCACAAAAGGCACAAAAGCTTATAAAAAATAGTATTTCTTTTTTCGTTTTGAAAAAATTTAGCTTTAAATACACAACGGGTTAAGATATTAAAAAAACAAAAGAATTAAAAGATTTACAACTTAATAATTGTTAAAATTTTTCGTTGTTAAGCATTCAATGTTCATTATTCATTTGTATTTTTAGCCCATGCAAGTTGATTATATTGTTGTTGGTCAGGGCTTATCGGGTAGTTGGGTTAGTTGGTTTTTAATGCAACAAAAAAAAACATTTGTGGTGATTGATAAAAATGAAATGCAAACAGCATCTAAAAACTCGGCAGGCATCATGAATCCGATGACTGGAAAACGCTATGCAAAAGTTCCTTTACTAGAAAGCATTTTCCCTTTTGCTGTCAACGCTTATCAAGAAGTAGGCACTTTTTTTAATCGACAATTTATTTATCCTACTGCTATTATCGATTTTTTTTCATCGAAAGAAAGTGAAGATTTGTTTTTAAAAAGAAAAGAAGAAGAACCTAATTATTTAAGCAAAGAAGAGAAGACTTTTTATCAAAATGAATTTAATATTGAATATGCAGTTGGAAAAATAAATGACTGTTTTAGAGTGGATGTTCATTTGTTTTTAAATACTATTCAAACCTATTTAAAATCTCAAAATCAATTTTTAGAAGAAGCATTTGAATATGATCAAATAGAAATTGTGGAGGATAAAATAATATACAAAAAACTAGAATCGAGCCACATTATTTTTTGTGATGGAACGTCGGTTGCCAACAATCCACTTTGGAATCAGCTACCATTTGCCAACACAAAAGGCGAAGTTTTATTGGTTGAAATTAAAAATTTATCCGCTGATTTTATTTATAAAAATAAACACATGATGGTGCCTTTAAAAGAAAATTTATTCTGGGTGGGTGCTTCTAATTCTTGGAAATTTGAAACCGAAAAACCTACCCAAGACTTTTATTTAGAAACTAAAAAATGGTTGGATGAATTTTTAAAAATTCCATACAAAATTATTGAACACAAAGCCTCCATAAGGCCTACAGCCGCTAACCGAAATGTTGTTTCAACATGGCATACAACGCATAAAAACATTGGAATTTTAAACGGAATGGGCACCAAAGGAAGTTCTAATGCGCCTTATTATGCGGCTCAATTAATAAGCCAATCACTTTAATTATTCATTGAAAATAAACTTGCCAGTTTTCGTTTCTGAGCCATCTGTATTGGTTACAAAAACATAATATACGCCTGTTCTTGGACGTTGATTTAAATAATTTTTACCATTCCAAACAGCTTGACCTCCTTGTGCTTTTGTTCTAAAAACTAATTGCCCAGCAACGTCTGTAATTCGAACATCTGCATTTTCGACCAAGCCTTTTATCGCTATCGTTCCAGTATAATCGCTTTGAACAGGATTCGGAAAAACCAACAAATTATCGTTTGTGCTTGCACCATCTGTTGCATTTCCTCTAAATGAAACTAAACCAATATCTGTAGCGATATAAACGACGCCTGTTTCAGGATTAATCGCAATTTTATTAATGTCATTCGAAGGTAAAGGGCTATTGTCTTTAGTGAATCTAAATAATATTTCTTCGGCATCATCACTAATTAACCACACACCATTATTAGTTCCAATCCATTTATTATTTGCACCATCAACTGCAATTGTTGTAACGTTTTCTTGCTTAAATAACAAGCCTGCATCTAAGTCATATTTAACTACTTTTAATTCGGCATCGCAACCACCCGTGCTCATAATACTTTCCGGACAATTAATAATAGCAATTCCATCAGCAGTACCAATCCACATTTTGCCATTTTTATCTTTTACTACGCAGTTTACAAAATTGGTAGGCAAATTTCCTAGTCCCACTCCTTTTTGAATGAACTTCGTTTGATCATCATTTTTATTATCAATAGTCCCGTTATCATTTAATACAAACACCCCAATTCCTCTAGGTGCTACTAACCATTTTTGATTGGCATCATCAATTGCAATATCACTTGCCGTATTGACCCCTGTTGCATTTGGCACATTAAATTTTTGCCAACTGCCATCTGCCTTTTTTACAACCAAAGGAGCATCAGCCCCATAATTACTCATCCACAAATTATTTTTTTTATCGAACACTAAATTTGTAATTCTATATGTTCCTCCAAAAGGCTGGATAAATCCATTGTTCTTAAATACAGTAACTGTTTTGTCGGGATGAAACTCAAGCAATCCACCAAAAAAAGAAGCAACGTAAACATAATTATTTCTTTTATCGACTTCCAAATCTACCAAATCTGTAATGGTGTCTAATGCAGGCGTGTTCACAAATTGATTGAAATATGTCCAATCGCCATTGGATGATAATTGCGAAAACCCTTGTCTATTGTAGGTAAAAGTCCAGTCGGCTATATTTCCAGCTAAAGCATATAAATTGTTATTGAGTACTTTAATATTGTATACAGCATTGGTAAAAATTCCGTTAGGATTAAATGCTTGTATATCTTTTCTATTATTTAGTTTTATCATACCGAACCAACCATCTGCCTCCCAAATTTCAGTAGGACTAACTTCTACTATATCCAGGGGATTAATCGCATTTACCGAATCTTGCTTTATTCCAAATGAATTAAAATAAGTAATTCCTCTTTTAATATCATCATTTTCGCAAATATAAAACTGCTCCTTGCCTGCCCTTAATTTTATGATATTAGATGGGCTCGAATAAATAGTGTTTAATGCGTTATTATTTAATGTATAAATTACTTTTGAAGAAGCAGTATATAAAGAATCTTTAAAATTTAAAACAAAATCTACAGGAGTAGCATTTACTAATTGCCAGCTAGAAAAATTTTGTAATGCTGCATCATTCTCATTTGCTTTATATATACCATTTGACGTTGCCGCATAAAAATAATTATGATAACTCGTTATATCTTTTATGCTTAATACATTAGATGCATTTTGCAAAATATAGGTTTCTTTTATTTCTTTTTTAATAGGATTTAAAACAATAATACCAAAATCGGTAGCCAAATACATTAGTTTGTTTTGAAAATATACATTGTTTATTTTTTTACTACCCGTAATGTTCAAATTTTTTATATCTGGCATATTAAAAAATGTTTCCCCCTGCATCAAATCGATATTGCTATTTTCGTATATTAAAATGGAGTAATCGGTTGCAGCATCATATCGCATTAATTTTACATTCACATCACTCATGCCATTTACTTTAGAATAGGTTGTATATTCTTGATCAGCAAATGAATAGGATACTAAATGATGACTGCCTACAAATACTTTACCATTAATATTTTCAATTGTATTTGCTGTTAGATAAGAATAATGAGATTGCCAAGAGCCAATAGGGATTTTTTGTGCAAAAACCACGATTGAAAATACGAGCACAGCTATCAAAAGAGAGACTTTTTTTATCATAATTCAAAAATACTTGATTTTATTAACGAAAGAAAAGAAAGATTATTGTTTAATGTATCTTCTTTTTATAACAGAAAACTATCTTTGCGAACTTATGTGGAAGAGTTTAGCCTTATTTATTTTAAAATTTAGAGCCCCGATTTTGATTATTGTATCTGCCCTTACGATATGTATGGCGTTTTTTGCTACCAAAGCAAGCATGAAATATGACACTTCGAGCGCAATACCCAAAGACAATCCTAAATATATTGAGCATCAAAACTTCAAAAAAATGTTTGGAGAAGATGGATCAATGCTAGTCGTTGGGTTTGATAACGAAAATATTTTTGAGCCTTCATTTTTTAAAGCGTTTACCCTTTGGCAACAGGAAATTAAAAAAATAAATGGTGTAGAAAATACGCTATCGATACCTACTGCCATCAATGTAGTTAAACAAATTACCGATTCCTCAGAAAAATTGGTCACTAAAACAATTTTTGCCAATGGCATTTCTATTGATTCAAGCAAATTAGAATTTTTAAATCTTCCTTTTTATAAAGACTTATTATATAACCCTGAAACACATTCTACATTAACCGCAATTTATCTAAATAAAGACATTATTAAAACTGCTAATCGAAAAGAATTAGTTGAACGAATTAAAAAACTAACCGATCAATTTGCGACTGAAACAAAAATTGAAGTCCACTACTCAGGCTTGCCTTTTATTAGAACCGAATTTGCAGAAGCATTAAAAGGTGAAATGCGGTTGATATTAATTGCTTCATTATTGCTTACCTCTATCATATTATTTATTTTCTTCAGGTCATTTAGCACCGTATTGTTTTCCGTATTGGTTGTTTTTGCCGGTGTAGCTTGGGCTTTAGGAATTTTGTTTTTAATGGGCTATAAAATTTCAATGCTTTCTGCATTAATTGCCCCTTTAATTGTAGTCATTGGCATTCCAAACTGTATTTATTTTTTAAATAAATACCATACCCAATTTGCTATATACAAAGATAAACACGAATCCCTATTAGCGATGATTGAAAAAATGGGCATCGTTACATTATTTACGAATATAACGGCTGCCATTGGATTTGGCGTATTTTACTTCACAGAAAGCGAAGTCTTAAAAGAATTTGGTTTAGTTGCTGGCATTAGCATTATTGTTGTTTTTTTAATTTCATTATTTACAATTCCACCCATATTTAGTTATTTAAAAGAACCTAGCACCCAACACACAAAATATTTAGACAATAAATATTTGTCTGCTATTTTAGTTCAATTTGAATATTGGGTTATTCATCATAAAAAAACAGTAATCGCCTTTTGGTTAGGCTTAGTATTTATTTCTTGCTTTGGAATGACCCTGCTAAAAAGCAAAGGTTTTATTGTAGATGATTTACCCAAGAAAAACAAAATTTATACCGATTTAAAATATTTCGAAAAAAATTATCATGGAGTACTTCCTTTAGAAATTGTAATTGATACCAAAAAGAAAAATGGTGCAACTACATTGCCAACTATTCAAAAAATAGATGAATTTACAACAGCCATTAGAGCACACAAACAAATTGGGAAACCATTATCTATAGTAGAGGCAATTAAATTTGCACGACAAGCTTATTATGATGGTGACAGCACAAGTTATGGTGTTCCAAATAGTTTTGATGTAGCTTTTTTGCTTCCTTATTTACGCATGAAAGCAGATACAGGAAAATCACAATTTAATAATTTAATTAAATCGTTTGTAGATGAAGATAAACGCTATGCTCGTATTAGCCTAGGGATTGAAGATATAGGGTCTATCGAATTGCCTAAATTGTTAGACAGTATTAACCAAGAAGCTGTGGCAATTTTTGACACCTCACGCTATCAAATTAACTTTACAGGAACTAGTATTACCTTTTTAGAAGGGAGCAAATTTATTGTCAACAGTTTAAGAGATAGTTTAATTTTAGCCTTAATAATGATTTTAATTTGTATGATATTTTTGTTCAAAAAATGGCGTGTAGTTATCATCTCTATCATCACAAATATTATTCCTTTAGCTATAACAGCAGGAGTTATGGGATTTTTTAGAATTCCGCTGAAACCTTCTACTGTATTGGTTTTTAGTATTGCTTTAGGCATTGCTATTGATGTCACTATTCGTTTTTTAGTGAATTATAAACAAGATTTAATAACGAATGATTACAACATAGAAAATACAGTAAAAGCTACCATTCAAGAAACAGGGATTAGCATCATTTACACTTCACTTATTTTAGCAGCAGGCTTTATTGTTTTTTTAGTTTCTGAATTTGATGGAACAAAATCACTTGGTTATTTAACTGCCCTAACCTTGATATTAGCAATGATTACCAACTTAACTATTTTACCAGCACTACTAGTTTGGTTTGATAAACAAGATAAAAAATAATAACCCAATTTGTTTTAAAAACGCTGAGCACATTATCTCGTTGCCTAATTGCCTTCTTTATCTTATTTTCGCATAATAAATAAAATAAAAATATGCGTTTACATAAGGAAGGTTGGATATATTGTGTGGTAGCCACGGTTTTATATGCTATTGTTTTGTGGCTAATTTTTACATTTTTAGGGCAATGGGCATTCATTTCCTATCCATTGGCTGTCATTTTAGGTGCTATTTGGTTTTGGGTATTTTGGTTTTTCAGAATGCCTACTCGAGTAGCAACAGTTGGTGATGATTTAATTATTTCACCTTGTGATGGAAAAGTGGTCGTGATAGAAGAAACCACAGAAACAGAATATTTTCAGGATAGACGTTTACAAATATCTATTTTTATGTCCCCTCTAAATGTGCATGTAAATAAATATCCGATGAGTGGCATTGTACAATATGTTAGATACCATAAAGGAAAATATTTAGTAGCTTGGCACCCAAAATCGAGTACAGAAAATGAGCGTAGCACAATTCTAATAAAAGGCAACAAAGCAGAAATTTTAATTCGTCAAATTGCAGGAGCAGTTGCTCGTCGAATTTGTGTGTATGCTAAAAAAGGCGATCATGCGATTCAAAATGAAGAATTAGGTTTCATAAAATTTGGTTCACGGGTAGATTTATATTTGCCTATTGGCACAAAAGTAAATGTAAAAATTGGCGATATTGTTGAAAATAGTGTGAGTGTAATAGCAACAATATAAATTCCAAAAGTGAAAGTTACGAATTCCAAAACCCAAAAATCTGAGATGAATGCAAATCGAATATCAAACATCGAACATCAAACATCGAATTGTTATTTTACTGAGCAAGAAATTGTTTCTGGATTAAAACAAAAACGAAAATTGGGGCGGTTCATTAATGAATTAATTTTTCATTTTACAAAAAAAGAAAGCAAAGTTTCTTATGTTTTTTCTACAGATGAATTTGTATTAAGTATTAATCAAGAATATCTTCAGCATGACACCTACACTGATATTATTACGTTTGATTTAAGCGAAAAAAAATCAACGCTTGTTTTATCAGATATTTTTATCAGCATTGAACGGGTGAAAGAAAATGCACTTACTTTTAATAAAAAATATCAAGAAGAACTACTTCGAGTAATCATTCACGGGGCTTTGCATTTAAGTGGATTTAAAGATAAAAGTAAGGAACAAAAGGCAGAAATGAGAAACTTAGAAGAAATATGGATTAATAAATACTCAACCTTTTCATAAAATAAACTTATAAAAAAATATTTTAAACTATTGAAAAAAAAATATGAGCATAAAAAATAATTACGTAGCCATTATGGCTGGAGGCATAGGAAGCCGCTTTTGGCCAGAAAGCAGAAATAACCATCCGAAACAATTTTTAGACATATTAGGTACAGGCAAATCATTGATACAGTGGACGTTTGAACGATTTAAAAATATTTGCCCAAAAGAAAATATTTTCATCATTACCAATGAAATGTATATTCCTACATTAAAAGAACAACTTCCTGAGTTGTTGGATAATAATATTTTAAGTGAACCTTCAAGAAAAAATACAGCACCTTGCGCTGCTTATATTGCGCATAAATTGTTTGCATTAAATCCGGATGCAAATATCATTATGAGCCCTGCTGATCATTTAATTTTTGATGAACGAAAATTTGAAAGAGACATAATTGACTCATTGGATTTTGTAAGTAAAAATGATGTATTAGTAACATTAGGCATTAAACCTACTCGGCCTGATACTGGCTATGGTTATATTCAATATGAAACATCAAAAAAAATTGATCGTTTTTATGAAGTAAAAACCTTCACCGAAAAACCGTCGCATGAATTGGCAGAAACGTTTATTCGCAGTGGGGACTTTTTATGGAATGCCGGTATTTTTGTTTGGAATGCTAAAACAATCATCAAAGAATTGCAAACTTATTTGCCCGAAATGAATGAAGTTTTTGCGCAAGTAGATACCTACAATACGCCAGAAGAACATCATTCAATAGAAAGTGTTTATCCTCAATGCACCAATATTTCAATCGATTATGGCATCATGGAAAAAGCGAAAAATGTACACGTTATTCCGTCTTATTTTGGCTGGTGCGATTTAGGAACTTGGAACAGCGCCTACGACAATTCTGATAAGGACTATTTAGGCAATGCGGTATATGGCAAAGATGTTATGATTATTGATGCTTCTCAATGTATGGTAAAAGCAAATGATGGCAAATTGGTCGTATTGCAAGGTTTAGAAAATTTTATTGTTGTGGATACAGATGATGTTTTATTGATTTGTGAACGCAATAGAGAACAACAAATAAAAGATTATGTAGCTGAAGTAAAGCGGAATAAAGGGGATAAATTTCTTTAATCAATTACGAATTACCTTAATTCAATTACGAATTATTAATTACGAATTATTGATTACGAATTACCTTAATTCAATTACGAATTATTGATTACGAATTACCTTAATTCAATTACGAATTATTGATTACGAATTACGTTATAATATTAGTAGATTTAATTACGAATTCTAAAATTTTTATGAAAGAAAATTTAATACAAGTAAAAACATTTCTGTTTGCTAAAAATATTATTTCACTTTTTAAAATATAAAAAAATGAACGAGAATATATAATTTCAAAACAACTCATTCGAAGTGAAACAGCAATAGGTGCATTGATAGAAGAAACTATTGGTGCTGAATCAACAAAAGATTTTCTTCATAAAATTTCAATAGCATACAAAGAAGCTAGAGAAACTAAATATTGGATTCGATTGTTGATTGAAACTGAAATGATAAATATAGAACTAGGAAATAATTTACTATTTGATATAGAAGAAATTTTAAGAATTATAGGTTCAATTCAAAAGACTACAAAAGCAAAGCTAGATGCTGAAAATAAAAATAAAAAAATTACGAGTAATTCATAATTTGCAATTAATATTAAATGTAGTTCGTAATTAACTTTAAACATCGTAATTCGTAATTAATAATTCGTAATTTAATGAAAAGCAAACTCCCCAATATAAGTACCAATATTTTTAGTGTAATGAGTGCATTAGCCAAAGCGCATAATGCTATTAATCTTTCACAAGGTTTTCCTGATTATCCCATTTCAAATGAATTGATTGATTCAGTTAACCAAGCAATGAAAGAAGGTTTTAACCAATATGCTCCCATGATTGGTTTGCCTGAATTGAGAAATGCACTGGCCCTTAAAATTCAAAAATTATATCATGCATCTATAAATACTGAAACTGAAATTACCATAACACCTGGAGGTACTTATTCTATCTATACTTCGCTGACCACAATTTTAGAAGCTGGTGATGAAGTCATTGTTTTAGAACCTGCCTATGATAGTTATATTCCAAATATTGAAACCAATGGTGCAAAAGCAATTTGCATTCCATTGCTGTATCCAACTTATTGTGTGGATTGGGAAAAAGTAAAATCATCCATCAATGAAAAAACAAAAGCCATTATCATCAATACGCCTCATAATCCTACAGGTTATGTTTGGACCAAAGAGGATATGTTGCAATTGGACGAATTGACGAAGAATACATCCATCTATATCATCAGTGATGAGGTTTATGAACACATAATATTAGATGGCAGACAACATGAATCTGTATTAAAATATCCTAGTTTGTTTAAACGAAGTTTTGTTACTTTTTCATTCGGAAAAGTATTTCATACTACAGGTTGGAAAATGGGATATTGTGTTGCTCCAGAAAATTTAATGAACGAGTTTCGCAAAATTCATCAATTTATTTGTTTTACTTGTAACACACCAATGCAAGTGGCATTAGCTAAATTTTTAACCAATGAAAATGAATATTTATCGTTGCCTACATTCTTTCAAAAAAAGCGTGATTTGTTTTTAGAAAATTTAAAAGACTTGCCATTTACGATTCATGAAAAAACACAAGGAAGTTATTTCCAATTAGCCAGTTATGAAAAAATAAATGACATGGGTGATAAAGATTTTGCCATTTGGTTGACGAAAGAAATTGGGGTAGCAGTTATTCCTGTCAGTGCTTTTTATCATAATGGGAAAGATGATAAACTCATTCGTTTTTGCTTCGCTAAAAAAGATGAAACATTGTTGGAGGCAGTGGAGAAAATGAGGAAGTTGATTTAAAGAATTAAACCACTCTTCTAAACACCGTAAATCGCAATAAGATTTCTAAAAATAAACACATCAAACCAAACAATGCATAAGGAAAAAACAATTCTGCATAGCGTTTGAAAATATTGATTTCAATTTTAGTTTTTTCTAATTGGTCAATTTCTTTATATACTTTACTCAATGAATTATTGTCTTTTGCACGATAGTATTTTCCACCAGTTTCTTTCGAAAATTTTTGCATTAACCCTTCATCAATTTGAACAGGCATTTGTTGCATCACCATATTTCCAAATGCATCTTGTGTAGGATATGGCGCAGTGCCTTCTGTTCCCACTCCAATTGTGTACACTCTAATTTTATAAGCCTTTGCAATTTCAAGTGCAGTAATTGGGTCTATCAATCCTGCATTGTTCACACCATCAGTTAGCAAAATAATTATTTTAGATTTTGCTTTGCTGTTCCTCAATCTTTCAACTGCTGTAGCCAAGCCCATTCCAATAGCAGTTCCATCTTCCAACAATCCACTACGAATACTTTTGAGTTGTTCTCTTAAAATATTTTGGTCGGTAGTTAATGGGCATTGCGTAAAACTTTCACCTGAAAAAATAACTAATCCTATTCTATCAGTTGGTCGGTTTAGAATAAATTCATTCGCTACTTTTTTTGCCGCTTCTATTCTATTGGGCTTAAAATCTTCTGCCAACATACTGCCCGAAATATCCATGCTCAAAACAATGTCTAATCCTTCACTATTAACGGTTTCGTTGATGTTGCTACTTTGTGGTCTTGCTAATGCAATAATTAAAAAAAACATCGATAAAATGCGAAGCAGATTTAAAATGGGCGCCCATTTTTGAATAGTTGAAGCAGCACTATTTTGCAATCCTTTTAAGGAAGAAATTGTAAAAGACGGTTTATTATTTTTATTTTTTCTCAACCAAAAAATAAATAAAGGAATCAACAACAGTAAAATAAAATACTGTGGATGTGCAAATGTGATATGTCTAAAATCTAAATACTTCATAGCCTTCCTAACCCTCCAAAGGAGGGAATTGGTTTGTGTGTTTAAAAATTATACGTTTTAAATTATTCATTATTCACTTTTAATTGTTCATTAGTCTTCATACTATTCAAATATTTTTTATACGATTCAATGATGGTTTCTTTTGCTAATTCCATACTTTGTAAATGTTCTTCTTCTGTTGGTTTATTTTTTGCAAACTTAACTAAATCTGCTGTTTCAAAAATGGTTCTCAAAGCCTGACGAGAATTACTCAATGCTTTTTGTTTCTTAATTTGTTGCATCAATTCACTCGACGTTTTTTCAAAAACATCCATATTAAATTGTTCTTCTAAGTAGGTTCTAATCGTATCTGTTAATAATGTATGGTATGTTTTCTCTTGTCCGTTTTGCCACAAATTTTGCGATTCTAATTGCATTAAATTTTGCATGGCTTTATCAGATGGCAACAATTTTATTTCAGGAATTTTTGTTTTGGGTTTATTATTTTTTTCACGAAGTGTTTTTACAAAATACCAAATTAAAAATCCTAAAATGGCTACAATAATTAGAATGCCAGCAACATAAAGGACAATTGTTTTTATTGGCATTTTAGCCTCTCTAATTGCCATGATGGGCATAAAAGGCTTGCTTGTATCAACTGCAATTGTATTTACATTGACAAACAAAGAATCACTGTTCATTGTATAAGGAGCGATGCCTTGCATTGGCAATATTTCAAATGCATAACTTGGAATTTTCCATTGCCCAGCATCGTAGTTTGAAATAAGAACGGTTTGTGTAATCGTATTTTTTTCTCTATTAAATTGAGTATCAATTTTAGCTTTTTTGATAACTTCAAAATGATTAAACGTGTCGCTAACAGTTGGAAATTGCACTTTAGTTTGTATAGGATTAAACGTTGCAGATAATCTCAATTCTACAGCATCGCCAATTTCAATTTGATTTTTATTGATACTTGCTTTCACTTGTACATCTTGAGCAAATGAGTACAAAGTACAAAGTAGAAAGTACAAAGACGTTAATACAATTCGATATGTTGTTAATAATTTTTTCATTACACTCTGCTCTTAAAAAATATTTGTAATTTTTTCACGTAATCTTCATCTGTTCGTATGCTAATAAATTCACTGCCCGATTTTTTAAAAATATCTTTCGTTGCTTTTTCATGCTCTAAAAATTGTTTTTCATATTCAATTCGAACGTTTGCATTTGAGGTGTCAATCCATTGTTGTTGTTTCGTTTCGTAATCTTCCATGTTTACCAAGCCAACATTGGGCAATTCTTTATCTCGTTTATCATAAATATTGATACCAATTAAATCATGTCGTTTGCCTGCAATATTTAAACCATCTTTAAAACTCTTACTATAAAAATCAGATAATAAAAATGTGATGGCACGTTTCTTCATGATGTTGTTTAAATACTTCAATGCAACATTTATATCCGTCTGTGCATTATGGTGTGGTTCCATCGACAATAATTCTCTAATGATAAAAAGAATATGCGGTTTGCCTTTTTTAGGAGGGATATATCGTTCAATTTTATCACTAAAAAACAACACCCCTACTTTATCATTATTCGTCATTGCACTAAACGAAAGCACCGCACAAATTTCAGTAATCATGTCGCGTTTGCTTTGTTTGTTTGTTCCAAATAATGAGCTGGAACTAATGTCAACTAACAACATCAAGGTCAACTCACGTTCTTCTTCAAACACTTTTATATGTGGTGTATTTAATCGTGCAGTCACATTCCAATCAATACTTCGAACATCATCACCAAAAGCATATTCTCTCACTTCACTAAAACTCATTCCACGTCCTTTAAAAGCACTGTGATATTCCCCTGAAAAAATATGGTTCGAAAGTCCTTTCGTTTTAATTTCAATTTGTCTAACTTTAGATGTCAGATTTCGGATGTCGGATGTCGGGTTTAAAGGGAGAGATGACTGATGATGGATGTCAGATGTCTGATTTTTATTTCGAAAATTAAATATGGATTTTAGAATAAACATAAACTTAATTCTCGATTTTTGATTCAAAATATTTAATTAACCCATTTAAAATTCTTGCACATTCACTAATTTTTGATTGTAACAATGTGCTTTTTTCAGAAGTAATGAAACCTAAATCTTCAGAAATTATTAATAATGTTTCTACTTCATACAATGATCCTCTTGAAATATGTAAAAACTGAATCGTATCTTTTGTATGATTTCGACCATGACCTTCAGCAATGTTTGCAGGAACAGAAACAGAAGCACGTTTTATTTGGCTAATTAGTCCAAATTTTTCATCAGATGGAAAAGAATTTAATTCAACATAAATTTCCTTTACCAAATCTTTTGATTTCTTCCATGCATCCAATTCTTTATACGAACTCATTTTTATTATTTAAAAATAATATATATTATAATAACTCTTTTTCTTCCTGGCATCAGTCATCAGCCATCTGACATCAATACTAAGGCACTTCAACCGCATTCAATATTTCATTAACAATCATTTCGCTTGTCATATTTTCGGCTTCAGCTTCATATGTTAAGCCAATACGATGACGCATAACATCCATACAAACAGCCCGAACATCTTCAGGAATTACATAAGCTCTGTGCTTAATAAATGCATAGGCTTTTGATGCCAAAGCCAAATTTATACTGGCACGAGGTGAAGCTCCATAACTAATCATTGGTTTTATTTTTGCCAGTTTATATTTTTCAGGTGCACGAGTGGCAAACACAATATCTAAAATATACTTTTCAATTTTTTCATCCATATATATTTCACGCACCAAATTTCTTGCCTCTAAAATTTCTGCTGGTGAAACCACCGGATTAATTTTTGATTGCAAATTCGGATTAATATTTTGACGAATAATCATTCTTTCCTCTTCTAATTCAGGATAACCTACCACAATTTTCAACATAAAACGATCCACTTGCGCCTCTGGCAATGGATACGTTCCTTCTTGCTCAATCGGATTTTGCGTGGCCAAAACTAAAAATGGTTCTTCTAATTTAAACGTAGTATCTCCCAACGTAATTTGCTTTTCTTGCATGGCTTCCAATAAGGCACTTTGCACTTTAGCTGGTGCCCGATTAATTTCATCAGCCAACACAAAGTTTGCAAAAATGGGTCCTTTACGAACCTGAAATTGATTTTGTTGTTGATTATAAATCATCGTTCCTACAATATCGGCAGGCAATAAATCGGGTGTAAACTGAATACGAGCAAACTTTCCACTAATAGCTGTTGAGAGCGATTTAATAGCCAAGGTTTTTGCCAAACCCGGCACACCTTCCAATAATACATGTCCTTGTGCTAATAACCCAATAAGCAAGCGTTCCATCATGTATTTTTGACCCACAATTGATTTATTTAATTCTAGGTTCAACAATTCAATAAAAGCACTCTTTTGATGTATTTTTTCGTTTAGCTGACGAATATCCATTGATGTGTTTTCCATACTATTTTTTTTCGAGGCCCAAAAATAGGCACAACTCAATAAAAAATGAAGTTAAAAAATATTTAAAAAATGAATTCCAACATTTTATTCAAATATCAAATGTGATTTTCATTTTTTTGAGGTCGAGGACATCTTCTTTGAGCATCTTCAGTGGCTATGGCACAGTTTAACGATTTAACATTGTGGGACTTTTTTAGACCCCTTCTTTTCAGCAAATAGTACAAATAAAATTGTTGCATAAAGTTGAATACTTAAAACGGAGCGTCGCCACAAAAGATGAAGATTGTAGTTGCCGATGATTCCAAAAAAAAACGAACCATTGCTAGTTCGTTTTTTGATATTATTATTTCTTTTTCATTTGTTGTTGCTGTTGTTGCATTTCCATCATTTTTTTCATCAACTTATTTTCTTTAGGAGGTGCACTTCGTTTAGCTTTTATTTGAGCATGAATTTTATCTGGGTCAATAATCCATTGTTGAATTACAAATTGCAAGGCTAAAGTAATCACATTAGACACAAAATAATAAAAGGTCAATGATGCCGATAGTTTATTGAAAATTCCTAAAAACATTACTGGCATAATGAATGGTAAATACTTCATCATTGGATTGCTTTGATCGCCACCCATATTCATATTCATACTATAAAGCGCTAAAACTAAACTTGTGATAACAAATAAAATAGTGAACAAACTTATATGATCGCCATAAAAAGGAATGGTAAATGGCAAATCATAAATAGAATCATACGTTGATAAATCTTTTGCCCAAAGAAATTTAGATTGTCTTAACTCAATAGATTGTGGAAAAAACGAAAGCAATGCAAAGAAAACCGGTAATTGCAACAATGCTGGCAAACATCCTCCTAAGGGATTTACGCCTGCTTCTCGATACAATTTCATTTGGTCAACTCCATAGGCTTGTTTGTCTTCGCCATGTTTTTCTTTCAACTCATCTAACTCAGGTTTCAAGGCTTTCATTTTTGCGCTCGATACATAACTTTTGTATGTAAATGGCGACATTAATAAACGAAGGATGAAAGTAAGGATTAAAATAACCACTCCAAAACTTGAAAAGAATTTAGACAAGCCATAAAATATTGGTAAAATAATCCATTTGTTAATATATTTTATAAATCCAAAAATGCCATAACTTAAAGGAATAATTTCTTCTAAATCTTTATTGTATGTTTTTAATAATCGATAATCATTTGGGCCTAAAAACATTCTAAAATCAAGACTTGCCACGTTTTGCAACGTCATATTAGCAGTCATAATTGACAATGTTTTTGCTACGGTATCTGCTTTAGATTCGGTAGTTACTTTAGCTAAAGAAATAATTTTTGCATCCGGAATCAGTGTAGTATTAAAATAATGCTGTTTAAAGCTCAACCATTTTATTGGGTCTTTAATGTCTTGGGTTTCTTTATCTTTAATGTCAGTAATTTCTACCCCATCTTTTTCAGTATTATAACAAAGTTGAGTAAACTGTTGTTGAGTAGTTAAATCATGCTCAGTTAATAATGATTGTGCACTCCAATCCATCGAAATTGGAGTGGTTTTATCGGCAGTTGTAGGCACTGCTTTCATTGCCATCATGAAGCCTTTGTCCTCTAACGTGTACGTAATATTGATATTTGCATTGGCAAATGCGATTGATTTTTTATCGGCAGAAACGGTTGTTGTAAAAATTTCTGCTTTAGTATGTACTAAATTTCCTGTGGTAGATTTAAAACTATAATCAATACTATTTTTATCGCCATCAAATAAAAATAATGGTTTCCCATCATACGTTTTAAATTTCTTTAATTGAATTTTTGTAGCAAATGCCCCTTTGTTCGTCAAGGTTACAACCACATCATTGTTTTCAATTGTTGTTAATTCTTCTTTTGCAACTAACGAGGAAGTGTCAAGCATTCCATTAACTGCCAATGATGCAGTATCAAGCATTTTTGCAGCAATTGGAGGGTGCTTTTTTGCATTTTCTATTGAGTCTTTAGTAACTTGTGCTTTAAATTTTGTTTCTGCATTTTGGTTATAAAGAATATAGCCAACTAACAAAAGCATCAATAATCCAAACCCAGCAATCGTATTTTTATCCATTTTGTTTTTAAAATTGGGTGCAAATATAGGGTTTTTCAATAAGGAAGTTAAAGAACTTATCCTTAATGCATTCCTAATGCGCTTGAAAAATAAGTTCCATTGAACAAAACAAACAAATGACAATTTTAATAAAACGCATTAAAATAATAAAGCACTCAAAATATGAGTGCTTTATTATTTATTTTATAGATAGTATTTCTATTTATTTATTCCATCTTTTTGCTCCAAATCTTTAGTAATTACTAAATACTCATCCGCATCTTTAATCCGTAAGAATTTTTTATATTGGTCGTCATCAAGTATTTCACGAAGACGCTTGTCACGCATCATGTAACACTGTTTTAATTGATAGTTTTTTTCTAAACTACTTAAATTTTTGTTTGTAATAATTAAATCTACATCACGGCTACATTCTGAACAAATTCCTTTGAATACAGGGCGTTGAATTTTTGCTAAATCCAAATCATCACACAGTACATCCAAATTAGTATAGCGTTTTTTTACATACGTAGTTTTGTACTCATGCTCAGCAGAAGTCATTTTTACTTCTCTATCATCTGGTAAAACTTTTCTAACTACTTTTTTTACAACTTTTTTTTCTTCCGAAGGAATATAGTCGCCATAGGTCGTGTAATATCCACCAACTCGTCTACGTCTTAAACGACTCTTTCTCGTGTCAACTTCACCTTCTACTACTTTTTTTTCATTAAAGTACTTAGATTCATTTTCATTTTGACGAATATTTACATTATATTCATCTTCCTTTGGTTTTTCATCTACTTCCTTTTTATCTAAATCTCTCGAGAATCCAACAGTGTTAAATTCGTCTTGTTCTTTCATGTTGTTTTGAAAGTATTTACTTTTTCTACTTTTACTAGTCTGTGCATTTGCATCTGAAATTAAGCAAATACAAATTGTGCACAAGGCTAATGCTATTATTTTTTTTCTCATTTTTATGAAAATAATTTATTTAAGATTGGAAAAGTATAAAAAGTTTTTTACAATTTATACATTTACAGTTGTAAAAATAAACAAATGTTGCAAAAAAACACCATAGATTTTTTAAAATCGTTAAAAAAGAACAATAATAAACCTTGGTTTGATGAAAATCGAAAACAATATGAATCTTCAAAAGCAGATTTTGAAATATTGGTTCAATCAATTATAAACACCCTTGCCAAGCTAAATGAACAATATGGTTTATTAAAACCTAGAGATTGTATGTTTAGAATTAATAGAGATGTTCGATTCTCCAAAGACAAATCTCCATATAAAACCAATTTGGGTGCAGGATTCACCATTGGAGGCAAAAAGAGCAATATGGCAGGTTATTATATTCATATTGAACCCGGAAAAATGTTTATTGGTGGAGGGTTATGGATGCCAGATGCTGATTCATTAAAAAAAATTAGGCAAGAAATAGATTATAATTTTCCTGCTTTCAAAGCAATTATTTTAGAAAAAAAATTCTGTGCGAATTTTGGTGATTTATCAATAGAAAATAAATTAGTGAATGCCCCAAAAGGTTATGAAATAAATAATCCAGCGGTAGAATACCTCAAACTAAAGAGCTATACTGTTACAATGCCTATTTTAGACGTAGATGTATTAAATAAAAGTTTTGAAAAGAAAATAAATGATCAAATTATTATACTGAATCCTTTTATTAAATTTATAAACAGCGCAATTATTAATTAATTAAGTTTTTTAGGATTAAAAATTGGTATTTTAAAAACATTTAAAGATATTTTGCTTAATAAATTGTAATTCTGAATGGAATGATTTATAATTGTACTTTGTTTGTTATAAATAAAAATAGAAGTATATTTGCTTTACTTAAAAAAGTTAATAATTAAAATGAAAAGATTATTAGGATTAAACGGATTGGTATTGGTTACAGCTTTAACATTATTATCCTCTTGTGGGGGTAACAAGTCTAGCAATTTAGTATCATCAAAAACGGGTTGGAATTTTAACGATTCTAAATTAGGAGGATATGATGTGCCTTTGTATGAAGGACAATATATTGGCCCCGGCTTAGCCTTTATTGAAGGTGGTAGATTTACCATGGGACAAACAGAAGAAGATTTAACATATGAAAATAATAATCAGCCGAAAACTGTTTCTGTTTCTTCTTTTTATATGGACGAAACTGAAGTAGCAAATGTTCACTATCGTGAGTATTTACATTGGGTTGCCCGTGTTTATGGTAATGATTACCCTGATGTATATCAAAAAGCATTGCCAGATTCACAATCTTGGAGAAGAGCTTTGCAATATAATGAACCTCAAGTTGAGTTTTATTTCCGTCATGCTGCTTACAACTATTATCCAGTTGTAGGTGTTAGTTGGAATCAAGCTAACCAATATTGCAAATGGAGAACGGATCGTGTAAATGAAATGATTTTAATTCAAAAAGGATTCTTAAAAAAGAATGCATTCCAAGTATCTGAAGATAACTTTTCAACAAAAACTTATGTTGCAGGACAATATGAAGGTGCAGTTGGTATTAAGAAAAAAGATTTAGATCCTACAGGAGTAGGTAAAAGAAATGTTCGTTATGAAGATGGTATATTAACTGCCGATTATCGTTTACCAACAGAAGCAGAATGGGAATATGCAGCGCTTGCTTACATAGGAAGAAACCCTGAACCAGATAGCAAACGTCGTCGTGGAGAAGAAGTAGTGACAGACCGACAAGTATATCCTTGGGGTGATAATTTAAGCACTCGTGAAGGAGCAAGAAATGCTTATCAAGGACAGCAATTAGCTAATTTCCGTAGAGGTCAAGGTGATGCGATGGGTGTTGCAGGTGGATTAAATGACAATGCAGATATTCCTGCTGATATATACGCTTATAAACCAAATGCTTTTGGATTATATAATATGGCTGGTAATGTGAGTGAGTGGGTTTTAGATGTTTATAGACCTAATACACCAATGGATGCTTCTGATTTTAGACCTTTTAGAGGAAATGTTTTCGAAACATTCAAAACATTAGATGATTATTCATTAGAAGAAAAAGACAGTTTGGGTAGAATCCCTAAACGTGCAGTTTCTCAAGAAGAATTAGCAGAAAAAAATATCAATTATCGTGGTTCTAATGTCATTAATTTTGAAGACGGAGATTCTACAAGTGGAGCTTCTTATGATTATGGCAGAACTACTTTAGTAAACGATGATGCGCATGTTTACAAAGGAGGTAGTTGGAATGATAGAGCGTATTGGTTAAGCCCTGGAACTCGTCGTTTTTTACAAGCTACTCACACGAGTTCTACAATTGGTTTCCGTTGTTGTATGGATAGACTAGGTAGCCCTTCATTAAAAGGACCATCAGGTAATCGTTTTCTAGGCAACAAGAAAAAATAAATAATAAAATAATAATTATAAAAAAGCTACTCAATTGAGTAGCTTTTTTTATTGTGGGTATTTTTAATGAACGTATATTTATCACAAATTATATTATGAGAAAAACTCATCTTTTTTTTGCTTCTTTTTTCTTTCTAATGGATACTTTAAACGCCTCTATTTTAAAAGATATTGTAACTGATGACAAAGGAGTAACATTACCATTTGCTAATATATTAGGTAACAAAAAAAATAATATTGATTAATTATTTATATAAATGCAAAAACAATTAATTATCATAGGAGGTGGCGCATCAGGTTTTTTTTGTGCAGTTAACGCAGCTAAATTAAATCCGAATTTAAAAATTATGCTTGTAGAAAAACAATCAAAAGTTCTGCAAAAAGTAAAGGTAAGTGGTGGTGGTCGATGTAATGTTACCAATGGAATTACACAAACTTCTTTGTTGGTTCAAAAATACCCTAGAGGTAAAAGTTTTTTAAAAAATACGTTTAAGCAATTTACAACCACCGATACAATAAATTGGTTTGAAGAACGAGGAGTTAAACTAAAAACTGAAATAGACGGCAGGGTATTTCCTGTTTCAGATTCGTCGCAAAGCATTATTGATTGTTTGTTAAATGAGGTTTCCAAATATAAAATAGAATTAAAACTTCAAACGGACATAATATCAATTGAAAAAAACAATGACTATTTTTTATTAGAAACAAAAAAAAATGAATATCTAAAAGCTGATTTTGTTTACATTGCTTGTGGTGGTTTTCCTAAAATTGAACAATATGATTGGTTGAAAAAACTCGGACATACTATTGAAACACCTATACCCTCTTTATTTACTTTTAATATCCCTAAGCATCCTTTGAATGATTTAATGGGAGTAGTTGTAGAAAATGCAATCGTAAAAATTGTAGGTTCGAAACTACAAGAACAAGGACCTGTTTTGGTCACTCATTGGGGGTTGAGTGGCCCTGCTATTTTACGTTTATCAGCATGGGGGGCAATCGAATTGCAACAAAAAAATTATACTTTTTCGATAATCATTAATTGGTTAGGCATTAATGAAAATGAAGTGAGAAATAATTGGAATACAATGCGTGCAAAACAAAGTCATTTGCAACTAAAAAATAAAAATCCGTTTGGGTTACCAACTCGTTTATGGGATTTTATTTTGCAAACATGCCAAATAAGTCCTGAAATAAAATGGAGCGAACTGCCATCAAAGGAACAAAATAAACTCATCAACACACTTACTACACACGAATTAATGGTAAATGGGAAAACTACTTTTAAGGAAGAATTTGTAACTAGTGGTGGAATTAAATTAGATGAAGTAGATGCTAATACAATGCAAAGTAAATTGGTTCCTCAGTTATTTTTTGGTGGCGAAATATTAAACATTGATGGTATAACAGGTGGTTTTAATTTTCAAAATGCTTGGACTTGTGGTTTTGTCGCTGCTAATCATTTTTCTACATTGCTGTAAAATTACTATACTTTCAAGCTCCCCATGCCTCCATCTATACCAATAATCTGCCCCGTCATCCAAGATGCATCATCGCTTAATAAAAAAGAAACTAATTTAGAAACCTCATAAGGATTCCCAATTCGTTGCAAGGGATGGCGTTTGTTAGAGGCTTCTTTTTTTTCATCTGTGCTTAATAACATAGCAGCCAAAGGAGTGTCTGTTAAGGATGGTGCAATCACATTAACTGTAATTTTTGAACCAGCATATTCTGCAGCTAAACTTTTGGCTAGACCCTCTATAGCTCCTTTAGAAGCAGCTATAGATGCATGAAAAGGCATACCAATTTTAACAGCGACAGTGCTAAATAGCACAATGCTAGCGCCATTTGCTTTTTTTAATTTAGGTAAAATATATTGTATGGTATTGATAGCCCCTAACACATTTTGATGAAAATCATTTAAAAAATCTTGAGTTGTTAATCGATTAAAAGGTTTCAAATTAATAGAACCCGGACAATAAACTAATCCATGAATTTCATCAGGCAATGTAGCTAAAATATCCAAATTATCTTTAGTAGTATCTAGCTCAAAAAAAATAGTATTTTCAGCTGATAACTCAGGTGTTAAATGACGCGAAACTGTGAATAAATTATGAGTATGCTGTAAATTTTTCACCGCACTTAAACCAATTCCTTTTCCTGCTCCTATGATTAAAATATTTTTCATAAGGTAAAATTAAAGGCTATTTACTGGGTTTGACATTGGTTTTATTTATTCTACATTTATCACTGCAAAACTTTACTTCGTCCCATACTTTCTCCCACTTTTTGCGCCAAGTAAAAGGACGTAAACACACTATACAAATGCGTTGCGGCAGGTTTTCTTTTTTTATATTTTTCATACATTAAAATAAAGTTTGGATATTTTTTTTCTGTATTATTTGTGTTTTCTTTTTTTTGGAAAATGGTTTTGATGATTTTCGAGTATGCGTAGCAATCATTCTTTTGTTTTCTGCAATAACTGTTTCATTTTTTCGCATTGCCCATAATTTGTCTGTATTTTTTTTTAAATCATTGTCTAAATCTATGATGGGTTTTGGATAATTTAATCCTAATTTAAAATTATGCAGGGTTTCATCCATACTAGTCATTAACCAAGGCTGATGAATAAAGGAAAGTGGCAAATTGGCTAATTGAGGCAGCCATTTTTTGATAAATAATGCCTGCTCATCATGCTCTAAAGAATTTTTTACAGGGTTATAAACCCTTATCATATTTATGCCTGTAGTGCCTGCTTGCATTTGAAATTGAGTATAATGAATGCCTGGCTCATAATCTAAAAATTGTTGTGCCAAGAAATAAACCCCTTTTCTCCAATCTTGAAATAAATGATGCGTTAAAAAAGAAACAACCATCGCCCTCATTCTAAAATTTATCCAACCTGTTGTATGCAAACATTTCATACAAGCATCTACTAAAGGAACTCCTGTATTGCCATTTTTCCAAGCATCAATTAATTCATTTTGCTCTTCTCGTTCAATTAATTCATAGCCTCTATTAATGCACTCTTTTTCATATCGACATTCCATTTCAAACTTTTGAATAAAATGACAATGCCAATGCAACCTTGAAAGAAAATTTTGAAATGGGCGTTTAAATTTAAAGTCTTTTGTGGCTACTAAAGTGTGTTGATATACTTGACGAATAGACAAATTACCCCATGCTAAATAAGGTGAAATTCGGGCACAAGAAACTCTGCTTAGCAAAGGTTTTGAAATGTGTTTGCTGTAATTACATCCTCTTGTTTGTAAAAAGCTATGTAAATATTGATACGCATATTTTTCTCCAGCAGGCTGCATTTGCTTTGAATATACTATTAGTTGTTGCACTAAATCTTTTTGTATTTCGTAAGGATTTTGAAAAGTTATGGCTACTTGATATTGATAGTTATTTTGAATCATAGGTTGGTGCATGGTTTCAAACCATTTTTTATCCCAATCATATCTATTTTTTAATTTACGAATAATTCCGTCTCGTTGAAATTCAATCCAATCAATTGAATTATTTTTAAAAAATTGAGTCAATAAAATATCTCTTTCATACGTAAGTTGAATGCCACTTTCTTGATAACTAAATACATTTTGTATATCGAACTGTTCATGTAAAAAATTAAATACATCAATTGCTTCTGCCTGAAATAAGGAAATGCATTTGTTATTATTTTTAAATTCTACATTTAATTCCAATAATGAATGGTATTGAAATTGCAAATGTCTTAGTGAAGTATCTGCATAAGAAATTATACTAGGTTCAAAAATAAAAATGCTCAAATAGGGGATTGGGCTGTTTTCTGCAGCCTCAAAACTTGCATGATCTTGGCTTCGTAAATCACGCTTTAACCAAACAATATTTAGCTGTTTTTTTACTAAATCCGTGTTGTCCATTTTTCTGGTTTTGCGTAGGACAACCTACCTAAAAATTGTGGACTATAATAGGCATCTAAACCCACACACCCCAAAATATTTTCTTTTTCTAAACTCACAAAACCATCGTCGCTAATACAATTTTCATTCAACTCAATATATTCAATACTACCAATAACCAAAATAGTTCCATTGAGTTTAATTTCTAATTTTTCTAAAAATTGCATGCCAATTTTTATCACTGCTTCTTGCACAAATGGAGCATGAATCGATTCAATAACTTGTTCAGTAAATCCAACTGCATTAAATTCTGAAATAGCGGTTTCATACTTTGCTGAAGTTTGATGTGCTTTTTTAAAATCAGTAGTTTGAACATAATTAAAAGTATAGGAGTTTGTTTCTAAAATATTTCGAAGAGTATCTCGTTGAACAGTATCGGGTCGGCAAATAAAACCCCACAAGGCAGGGTTGGCACCCAAGTGTATTAAAGAATTAAAAATAGATACATTACTTTTTGAATCCAATGATTTAGATCCAATTAAAACAGCTTGTCGATAACCTGCTAATGAATTAATAAATGTGGCCCTGTATCTTGATTCTAATTGTTCTATTTCTTTTTTTTGTAAAATCATTTTAAACTAAATTGCTTTTTTACTTCTTTTTCTATTTGTTTCCAATAGGCAAAAAAGGATGGAAAATAACCAGAAATTGAAGTACAAATCCAATCTCTATTTTCTTCAAATCCTTTGTAATACTTGTTTAACGGATGCTCTTTGTAATAAATATTTTTAACTTGATATTCATTTATAAATTCATCAAATTCACCCACATAAATTTGAATAGAGAGAATATTTTTTGAAAGTGCCAGCATAAAATCAACACATTTTTTGCTAATTGGATAATCTGAAAAATGACTGGGTTCAATCAGTAAAACACGATTCCCTTTTTCTGCTATGTGCCACAAAGGATCTAAATTATAATAATTGTAAATAAATGTAGGCTTATTTTCATCTATATTACAAATGCTTGATGCAGGCAAATGGGTGAGTAGATTAATAGTGCTTGTTTGTTTTAAAATACTTGGTGTTACAATGTTTGATAGATTATTATAGGCTTCATCTACATAACTACTGTGTTGTATTTCTTTTGTAAATTTTGAAATATTTTCTTGGTTAGCAAAATATTTTTTATTGCTATTGCTACCAGCTACCCATTGCCAACTGCAAGCATTACTTGCCCAATCGCCATCAAGTAAATAATAATACATCCATTTTGCAGGTTCGAGCCAATGACATTTTGCAATATTGCAAATTATTGATGCCGTATACATTCTACAGTGATTATGCATATAACCTGTTTCAAATAAATTTAAAATAGAAACATCAACTCCTTCAATCCCACATGTTGCATTTAAAACAGCTAAGGGAGTCTCGAAGTTTGTTACCTCAGTCTGTTTACTTTTCAAATCTTCATTAATGTTTCTTGTTTGCCAAACTCGTTGAAAATAATCGCGCCAAGCTAATTCTTTTATAAATTGTTCTGTTTCAGCTAATTTAAAACCTCTACGGATAATACTATTTAATACTTGTTGCGTACTAATAACACCTCTAGAAATATAGGGCGATAAATAAGTTACATCCCCATGAATGTAGTTTCTTGTTTTACCATAAGCAACAGGATTTATATTTTCTATTTTTTGTAAAATAGCAGCATACGAGGTGGCAAAAGCAGCTTGCATAATTTATCGTTTACTTATTTTATTCATCGAAATAGTTCGTTGTAAAGTGCATTTAAAACGATTGATACCTGCTACTCGCTTGGCTAAATGTTTTTGGCTAACTCCACTGTTTACACGTTTTCGCCACAAATTAAAACTGCTTCGTTTTAACTCTTTTCGCATAAGCAAAATTACTTGTTGTTCTGTCATTCCAAATTGAAATAAAATTGCTTCAAAAGGGGTTCTATCTTCCCATGCCATTTCAATTATTCGGTCGGTTTCTATAACGGTCATGCTCTAATTATTTTTTTATCAATTAATACTTGATGAGTTAATAATTCATCTGTAAAAGATGCATATTTAATCATCTCAAAAGTAAATAATACGTGATCTCCTGTCTGCTGTGCATTCACTTTTTTCAACAAAACTAGTGCGCAAGTATTTTTTAACACTTCATATCCATTCCATTTTTCTATTAAATTTCTTTTATGTAAAAATGTATGTTTATTAAAATCAATGCCCGATTTTTTACCTAAATTTTGTACTAAATTATATTGTGATTTATGTAAATATTGCAAAACGCAATATTGATTATTTTGCATATTATACAAAGATTTTGTGTTGTTGTAGATTGCAATTGCATACAATTTAGGTTTCATACTAATGGCAGTTACATATGTACAAATATTCATATTTACCTGCTCGTTAGAGTAAGTCGCTAAGCTGTAAACACAAGTATCATTTAAGTTCCAAGGCCGCCTCATGCATTTAAAATTTTTGATGATTTCAGCTAAAGTAGACACTTAACAACTAATCTTTCTGCACTTTTATTTATTGCATATATTCATAAACTATTTATTTAAAAACCAAATAGATCCATTTAAAACTGTTGCAAAACTTACCCAACATAAATAAGGAATTAAAATACAGGCAGCCAATTTATTTATTTTATAAAAAACCAAAATGGTGCGGACAATAAAATACCACATTATTAAAATTTCGATAAAGGCAATACCCAATTGATGCCAATTAAAAAACAAAAAGGACCAAGCCAAATTAAAAATAAATTGAATGGTAAAAAGAAGCAGCGCTTTATTTTTTTGGATATGAGTAGAGTCCCAGATAATTGCAAAAGAAATGCCCATCATTAAATATAATATTGTCCAAACAGGGCCAAAAATCCAATTGGGAGGGTTAAAGCTAGGCTTATTTAAATATTGATACCAATCAGTTATTGATTGAATCGTGCTAAAACCACTAGCAATACCTAAGGCAAGTGTAGCAATTATTGAAATAAATATTTTAACCGGTAAGGATTTCATTGTTTAAAAATAAGCAATCTATAGTTGATTTAAACTTATTTATTTAAAATGAGAATAACCTTATTTAAGGATGTATTTTAAGGAACTTAAATAGTAGAATCAAGAAAATTGACTTCAGGCAAAAATTTATTTTTGAATTAAATAAAACTAACTCCCCCAAGATTACAAAATATTTACGATGTTATTTTATTCAAGAAGAATTTTGATTGCAGTATCGGATAAAAGAAATATAAAATTATTCTTTATCTTTTTTCTTAAATAAATTTATTTGATTTTCATTGCCTGACAATAATCGGTTTATATTTTTATGGTGGGTTAAAACCACTAAAATTGCTGTTGCCAAAGCAAATAAACGATACATAATTTCGGGTTCACGAAATATAAAAAATATCAATACAGGAAATGCTATACTAGCAGTAATCGAACTTAATGAAACGTATCGGGTTAAAAACAACATCAAGAAAAAAACAATAACTAAACTGCCTGCAACTAAGGGTTGAATAGCTAATATCATTCCGAACAAGGTTGCAATACCTTTTCCCCCTTTAAAATTTGCCCAAATAGGAAAAATATGTCCCACAACTGCCGCAATGCCTAGCACAACTTGAAAATTAGTTAAATCTAAATTGCTCATTTGATAGTGTGCAATTAAATAGGCTAAATCAACAGCAATAAATCCTTTCATCATATCAATAGCAAATACGAATGCTCCTGCTTTTGAACCTAATACTCTTAATGTGTTTGTAGCACCAGCATTGCCACTACCATACTCCCGAATATCTATTTTAAAAAAGTATTTACTCACCCAAACTGCTGTAGGAATTGAACCCAACAAATAAGCTAAAATGACTAATATAATTTCTTGCATCTAATGTTTTTAGTTAATAACGGAACTACAAATATAAGGGAAAAATGCATAACACAAGCTACAAATTATGATTTTTAATATGTAAAGAAGCCCACGTTTTCTTTTGTTTACTTGATACAATAGTCAAATTGAAAGGAATTAGTGCTTTTTCAATCGTTGGAATGTCTTCTATAAGAATGCCAGATAGAAATAAATCTCCGTTTTTGACCAATAATTTTTGTAAATTTTTCATGTAAAAAAGCAAAATATTCAGATTAATATTGGCTTCGATAATGTCAAAAGACCCTTGAATGGTGGTAATATCATTGATTGATATTTGAATATCGGTGCAATTATTTTTCTGACAATTTTCTATGGCATTTTCTACTGACCAATCATCGTTATCGATACCAATTACGTTTATTGCACCTTTGAGTTTAGCGAAAATGGCTAATACACCTGTGCCACATCCAAAATCGAAGACCGATTTATTATTACAATCGGTTTCAATTAAATATTCCATCATCATTTGGGTCGTTTCATGATGACCTGTTCCGAAACTCATTTTAGGTGTAATTTCAATATCATAAAGCATATTTTCAAATTTTGGATGAAAATGCGCTCTTAGTCCAACCACATTGCCAATAGTGATGGGTTCAAAATTTGACTCCCAAGTGGCATTCCAGTTTTCATGCGGAATAATTTCTTTCAGGAAAGTATATGAAAAAGGTGCTACCAACTCATTGACATGGTTTTCGTTAAAATCAGATTCCGAAAAATAAACCAACAAATTTCTTTCAATTTGCTCCATTCCGTGAATATTTTCATCACTAAAAAGGGCAGAAAGAATATCTATTTGATCTTCAGAAAGTTTTTCAAAAACGAGTTTTATATAATTCATTGAGCAAATATAGTCATTCAAACCTTCAAGGATTTTAAAACCTTGAAGGTTTAGAAAATACGAAGTGTTATATTTGCAAACTCATTATTAATTATGTTGAATCGCTATCTTACATTTTACAATTCAGGAAAACAATTTATCGTTTTTTTAGTCATTCTATCCATGAGTTTTGTTATTGGTGGCTTTGCCATTCAACAATTAAGTAAAATGCTAACCGGAATTTCGTTGGAAGAAATGAATTTAATGTCCGACATGACAAAAGAAGTGGGTGATAAAATGAAAATTATCAATGCCGTTATTTTAGCTTGTTTACTTTTATTGCCTTCTTTTTTATTTGCTTATTTAGCCTTCCCGAGCCCGGTCAAATATTTAGGATTACAAACTAAAAACAATGTACAAATTTGGTTATTTGCAATTGTATTATTTGCTTTTGCATTGCCTTTCACGTCATTATTAGAACAATGGAATGGTCATTTTTCTTTCTTAGCAAAATACAAAACAGATGATGAACGAATTAGCAAAATGTATGTAGCTATGTTGCAAGGCAATCAATGGAAAGATTTATTACTAAATACCTTAACTATTTGCATAGCGCCTGCCATTATTGAAGAAATTTTTTTCAGAGGTTGTTTACAACAATTATTTGCCAATTGGTTACGAAAAAATCAGTGGATTGGCATAATCATAGTTGCTATTATCTTCAGTGCATTTCATGGTCAATTGAATGCCTTTTTACCTCGTTTTTTCTTAGGATTATTGTTGGGCATAATTTATCATTTTACCAGCAATTTATGGATTACTATTTTAGTTCATTTCCTAAATAATTTCATGACTATTTTAATGATGTATTTATATAATGCAGGCATTTCAAAAATGAATCCATTAGAAATGGGCGATGTATCTATTTTAGTTGGCATTGTATCCGGAATATTTACCTTAGCTGTAGCATATTATTTATATACTCAACGAAAAACGTTTGTAATAAGTGAAGTAGAAAAAGAACTGTTAGAAATAGATTAATTATTTAAAAATTAAATAAAATGAGTGATAAAATTAAATGGATTTGTATTTATAAATCGAACAATAAATTTGATGCCGAAGTAGTTAAAGGAAATCTTGAAAGCTATGATGTTCCTTGTGTAATGATCAATAAACAAGACAGTTCCTACATGTCTTTTGGGTATATAGAATTGAACATTCCAGAAGAATTTAAAACACAAGCAGAAACAATTTTAAAAGACATTAAATTAAGTTAAATTTTATGGCATTAGATAAAAAAGTATTTTTTACACGACTGGGCAGCGCAATTGTTTTTTCAGTAATAATGCTCACCTGTTTACTTTGGAATGAATGGTCTTTTATAGCCTTATTTTTATTCGTCACCATTTTAGCATTAAAAGAATTTGCATTTATTGTAGAAAAAATTTTGGACACCCAATTTTCTCGAAATGAAAAAATGAATTTTTATTTTATAGGCGTCGCCACTTTTTTAGCCATTATCACCTTGCCCATTAATCAAGGAGACAATGCTATTTCAATCTTATTAAAACCTTTATTATTTTATTTTGTAGGAATTAGCTTGGGTGCAGTCATGCTCTTTTTTTTATTTAAAAAAAATAAAGCATCTATTTATTTATTAACTGGCGTTGGCTATATATCAATGTCTTTAGGACTTTTGGTGCAATTGCGTTTTATGGATATGTTGCTGCCTGTTTCTTTAATCATATTAATTTGGACAAACGATACCATGGCCTATTTAGTAGGTTCATTTATTGGGAAAACAAAAATGGCGTCTTCAATTTCTCCTAATAAAACAATAGAAGGCACATTAGGCGGTATCTTTTTGTGCATGCTATTTGCTGCTTTGTGGGGGTATTTTTCCAAAACATTTTCTATTTCATTATGGATAACATTTGGTTTAATTGCTTCGGTAATTGGCACCTTGGGTGATTTGGTAGAATCAAAATTAAAGCGATTAGCAGACGTAAAAGATTCTGGAATGATAATGCCAGGACATGGTGGCGCTTTAGACCGTTTTGACTCTTTGTTGTTAGCAGCCCCTTTTGCTTATTTAGTATCTCTATTTTTTTTATAGGAAATTAATAAGAAAGAGATTCTATTTTTTATAATATACTAATATGTTTCAGTTTAAACAATTTACCATTCATCAAGAAAATTGTGCCATGAAGGTAACTGAAATAGCTTGCATACAAGGAGCTTACACCCCAATTGCAAAAACCGCAAAAACAGTTTTAGATATTGGGAGCGGAACAGGTTTGTTAAGTTTAATGTTAGCCCAACGATTTTCTCAAATAGAAATTGATGCCATAGAAATTGATGACAAATCATTTCTTCAAGGAAAAGAAAATATTCAAGCTTCGCCATTTTCAGCTAAAATTAATTGCTTACAAGCTGATGTTACTCAATACCAATTTACTAAAAAATATGATTTAATTATTGTCAACCCACCTTTTTTTGAAAACCAATTAAAATCACCAAATGCCATTAAAAATAAAGCTTGGCATTCTACTGAATTGACGTTGGAGAAATTGATAATTGTGATAAAAAACAATCTGGCTCAAAATGGTTCATGTTCTATTTTATTACCGATTGAACGTAAAAATGATTTAGAACAATTAATGAATGCCAATAATTTATTTTTAAATCAATGTTTAATGATTCAACCCAATGAAAAAATGCACGTAAAATATTTCATTGCACTCATCTCATTTCAAGCAAATGAACTTTTTTCAGAGGAGCTAATAATTAAAGAAAAAGGTGTTTATACAGCACGTACAAACACCTTGTTTAAAGATTTTTATTTGAAGTTATAATCAAAAATCTATTGATTCTTTTTCGATTCGTTTCATATTTAAATTAGAAACTGGAGAAACTACCAATGGATATTTTTCAACAGTAACATAAGAACTGTCGAGTCCAAAACCTTTTTCTTCACTCAATCCAAATTTCTTAATCATGAAATAGAAACGCATAACTAATCGTTCAATTAATGGCAAATCGTTGTCGTGCGATAAGAATTTCTCCATCACAATAAACTGCCAATCTCCTGCCACTTTATTTTTTTGCAAAGAGGTATATCGGCTCGTAATATTTACTTCTTTGTTTTTCACCATATCCTCCACTACTTTTCTAAACATTAAGTTTATCCGTTGCTCTTCTCTAAATCCTAATCTAAATTCAATTCTAATAATTTCATTTGGAATAATCGTGTCAACAACATATTCTGTTTTGTAAGGTTCATCTACAACGTCTACATGAATAAACCAATATAAATCAGCTCGTTTTGGTTTTTTATTTAAAATAGAATAAATAATTTTATGTTCAATTTCTTTAGGATTGTTAGCACTCGTTAAATAAACTAAGTGAGTTGCATATTTGGGAATACTGCTGTCATTACTTAAATCTTGTAGTTGATGAATATGATCTTCTATTTTCACAAACTCCACATAACGATTTTTAATTTTTCGTGAGCGAAACCAAACATACATAACACAAAGCAATACACCTCCTACCAACAAAGTGACATAACCTCCTAATGGAAATTTTTCTAAATTAGCAATTAAAAAACTGATCTCAATCGTTAAATAAACAAACAAATAGGTATAAACTAAAATGGGCTTTGCTCTTCGAGAAACTAAAAAATTAGCAAATAAAATGGAGGTTGCTAACATACACAATGTGATGGCTAACCCATAAGCTGCAGCCATATTTGAAGATGATCGAAAGTACAATGTTATGCCTACACAGCCAATATATAAAAGCAAATTAATAGATGGAATATATAACTGCCCTTTTGCTTCTGTAGGATAATTAATTTTCATTTTAGGCCAAAGATTCAAGCGCATACTTTCACTTATCAAAGTAAATGAGCCGCTTATTAATGCTTGAGATGCAATAATGGCAGCTAACGTAGCAATTATCAACCCAACTAGTTTAAATTGCTGTGGCATTACGCCATAAAAAGGATTAAACCCATTACTTATTAATTCTTCAGTGATTAAATGTCCTTTATGATTTGCTAATAACCATGCTCCTTGTCCTAAATATTGCAGAATCAAAGCCGTTTTAACAAACACCCAACTGTATCGTATATTCCCTTTTCCACAATGGCCTAAATCAGAATACAACGCTTCAGCTCCAGTTGTACATAAAAAAACAGCTCCTAAAATCCAAAATCCTTTTGGATAAACCATTAAAATTTTAATGGCATAATAAGGATTTAATGCTTTAAAAATTTGAATATCATCGCCAATATGTAATAATCCTAATATGGCTAACATAGCAAACCAAATTAACATAATAGGACCAAATAATTTACCAATTGATGCCGTTCCAAATTGTTGCACAAAAAACAATAATGAAATGATGACAATTACAATCCAAACAATAGTATGTTCGGTAATTGAATGAAAAGTAGGCAATTGCCTTAACCCTTCAATGGCTGATGACACTGAAATAGGAGGTGTAATCATACCATCAGCTAATAAAGCGGCACCACCTATCATGGCAGGAATTACTAACCATTTTTTTTGTCGTCTTACTAAAGCATATAAAGAAAAAATACCCCCTTCGCCTTTATTATCAGCTTTTAGGGTAAACAAAACATACTTGACTGTGGTTTGCAAAGTAAGCGTCCAAATAATACAAGACAAGCCTCCGATGATTAATAATTCATTGACAACTTTTCCTTTTAAAATCTCATTAAATACATATAAAGGAGATGTTCCAATATCACCATAAATAATCCCTAAAGCGATTAATAGTCCAGCGGCTGAAACTTTGTTAAGTTTTGAATGTGCACTCACGAATTTTTTAATTTGAATGAGCAAATATAGATTTAATTACGAATTACAGATTATGAATTGCCAATTATTAACTACAAATGTTAGAAATAATTTACAAATTAAATTAATATAGAAGTTAAGAACCCTTAATAGTTAATTCGTAATTTGAAATTCATAATTGATTGAATACCTTTGCTCAATGCAAACGTTAGATATGTCTTTGACACAGCAATTAATTGAAAGAGAAGAAAAATATAATGCACATAATTATCATCCGTTACCAGTGATGCTTACAAAAGGTAAAGGTGTTTATGTTTGGGATGTTGAAGGTAAAAAATACTTCGATTTCTTAAGTGGCTATTCAGCTATTAATCAAGGGCATTGTCATCCAAAAATAATTCAAGCGTTAGTAGAACAAGCTAGTATTTTAACGCTTACTTCGAGGGCATTTCACAGTAATTTATTGGGCGAATATGCTGAATTTATTACTCATTTTTTTGGATATGATAAAGTATTGCCAATGAATTCAGGAGTTGAAGCAGTTGAAACGGCAATTAAATTAGCCCGTCGATGGGGTTACGACAAAAAAGGAATTCCTACAAATCAAGCAAAAATTATTGTTTGCTCAGAAAATTTTCATGGCCGCACAGTTAATGTGATCTCATTTAGCACTGATGAAAGTTCAAAAGCGGGTTATGGTCCATTCAACTCAGGTTACGAAGTAATTGAATATAATAACATACACGCTTTAGCAAATGCATTAAAAGATCAAAATGTGTGTGCTTTTTTAGTAGAACCTATACAAGGTGAAGCAGGCGTTGTGGTTCCAGATGAAGGATATTTATCTACATGTTTCGAGATGTGCAAAGCAGCAAATGTTCTATTTATAGCCGATGAGATTCAGACAGGTTTGGCTCGAACAGGAAAAATGCTTGCTATTGATCATGAAAATATTAAAGCTGATATTTTAATATTAGGAAAAGCGTTGAGTGGGGGTGTATTGCCAATAAGTGCAGTACTTTGTAATGATGAAATCATGTTGACAATAAAACCAGGAGAGCATGGCTCAACTTATGGTGGTAACCCTTTAGCTTGTAAAGTTGCCATGGTTGCATTGCAAGTATTGAAAGATGAAAATATGAGCGAAAATGCGCAGATATTGGGCGAATATTTCAGAACTCAAATTCGCAATTTAAATAGCCCATTTATTTCATTAGTAAGGGGAAAAGGTCTTTTAAACGCTATTGTTATAAAACATGAAAACAAAGAAGCCGCTTGGGATTTATGTATGGATATGATGAAACATGGTTTATTAGCAAAACCTACTCACGGTGATAAAATCCGCTTAGCACCTCCTTTAGTTATTACTCAATCTGAATTAGATGAGTGCGTAAAAATAATTGCAAAGAGTTTAGAAATTTTAAACTAATTTTTTACCTTTTTATTGTTTTTTTTCAGTCCAGGTTTTATATTTTATTTCAACTTCTTTTCTGTCTTTAGGCAACTCCCGAAGTGGTTCGCAAACCTTCATTTCATGATGACAATCAATGGCTAATTGTTGGTATATTCTTGTCCCTTCAGATTTCCAGCCAATCATTTCATCACTCACTTGTTTGATTATTTTAGCAGGATTTCCTGCCAACAAACTACGTGCAGGAATATTTTCTTTTGCTTTTACAAAACTGAGTGCACCTACAATGCATTCATCACCTAATATTACATCGTCCATAATTACAGCATTCATTCCTACTAAGCAATTTTTGCCAATAGTTGCTCCATGAATAGTGGCACCATGGCCAATGTGTGCATTTTCTTTCAATAAAACAGTTACTCCTGGAAACATATGAATATTGCAATTTTCTTGAACATTGCAACCATCTTCTATAATAATTTTTCCAAAATCACCTCGAATGGTAGCACATGGACCGATATAAACATTTTTTCCAATAATTACATTGCCCGTAACCACAGCTTGCGGATGCACATAAGCACTATCGTGCACAATCGGTTTTATGCCTTTATATTCGTAAAACATTATAAATTAATTCGTATAAAATACTTCTTCAAAATTTGCCATGCGTCGTAAAATAGGGCTACAACGATAACGGTCTTCACGATATTCATCATATAAAGTATCCAACATATCCATGCAATTGCTGATGCCAATTTCATCAGCCCATTTCAATAATCCTTTTGGATAATTTACGCCTTTGGTCATGGCTAAATCAATATCTTCTTTGCTGGCAACATTTAAGTATAACGCATTTGCAGCCTCATTCATTAACATCACCAAAATTCTAATAAAAATATTATCTAATAAAACTTGATCAGCTGTATCTGGTTCATTTTTCACAGTTCCCTCTGCATAATTGTAAAAACCTCTTCCCGATTTTTTACCAAACCATTTGGCTTCAACTAACCTTTTTTGTGTGAATGAAGGCGTATATCTTGGATCGAAATAAAAGGAAGTCCAAACTGTTTCGGTGACCATATAGTTCACATCATGACCAATTAAATCCATTAATTCAAAAGGACCCATTTTGAAGCCTCCAATAGCTTTCATTGCATAGTCAATTGTTTCCATACTCGCCATTCCTTCTTCATAAATACGAATTGCTTCACTATAAAAGGGCCGAGCAATTCTATTGACAATGAAGCCTGGAGTATCTTTTGTGGTAACTGTTTTTTTATTCCAACTATCAATGATCGATTTTGCTCTGTTTGCTATTTCAGCACTCGTTTGTAATGCAGGTACAATTTCGACCAATTCCATCACTGGTGCAGGATTAAAAAAATGAATTCCTATCACTCTTTCGGGCTTAGTACAGATGGCAGCAATTGACGTAATGGAAAGAGATGAAGTATTTGTTGCAAGAATACATTCATTTGATACAATGTTTTCTAAATCTGCAAAAAGTTTTTGTTTAATGGTCAAATTTTCGACAATTGCTTCAATTATTAAATCACAATTTTGAAGTACTTCAAAATTATTATCCCAAATGATTGCATTTGCAATTTCAACACTTTTATCAGGCGTTATTTTTTGTTTTTCAACTAATTTTTGTAACGTTACATCTAAACCTTTTTTAGCTTTCTCTAAAGCAATTAAATTAGTATCTATAACGATAACTTTGTTACCAAATTGAGCAGCCACTTGTGCAATTCCTGCTCCCATTGTTCCACTTCCTATTATTCCTATATTCACAATATAATCTTTAGTTTTTTTATGATAAATATTGAATTTTAAATTTATCATTCATTATTAATAACCACTTTCACTTGTTTTAGTTACCCATTTAATTACTTTTAGTACTGATTTTTTGAGATTGAGTTCCAGCAAAATTACCTATTTATCTTTGGGAAAGTATATATTTATTTTGAATTTTGTTGTTTTTGTTTTTTTCTTCTATCAAATTTATTGACATCAATATCTAAAATTTTGAATGTAAATTTAGTAATTTGGCAATGATTATTTAGATAAAAAAGTCCCGATTTCTCGGGACTTTTTTTTATTTCTAAAAGTAAAAAGTATTAGTTTCTTCTCAAATTAGGGAATGGAGGAGGTGTATTTGACGGACCTTCTTCACCGTTTCCAGCTGAGCGATAATCAACAGAATTAGCATTACCACTGTTACCATATTGGAAAATGAATCTTTCTCTATCTATCCCTTGTTTGTCAACCATGTAATTGATTACAGAATTAACTCTATCCCAAGAACGTTGTTGTTCAATTTTACTACCAGAACCATTTCCTATTACTACAGATTTGCAGTTTGGATTTGAACGCATTGAACCTGCTAACGTATTTAATTGAGCCATTGAACTAGAGCTTAATTTTGCTGAACCAGAACTAAATTCAACTGAACCAGATGCGATTGCACCACAACCTGTAGGTTGAACTATACCTGAACAACATGCTGGTTCAGGACATTTACCTACACCATCAGCATCTACTGGTTGGCACTCTGTAGGGGTAATTAATTGTTTGTCTTTATAATCAGCAACACCATCACCATCTGTATCAAATGGACAACCATGAGAATCTACAGAAACGCCACCTGGAGTATTTGGACAACGATCGAAACAATCAGAAATTCCATCCCCATCAGCATCTTTATCACATTTGCTACCTTGAGGTGCTTTTGTATTTTTTATTGCATTGTATGCATAATCGTTAGGATTCATCCACCATAATGGATCAACTGAACGACCACCAATGTTTAAATTTAAGCCTACTGAGAAAAAGTTTATATTATCATAATCTCTAGTCATAGATGATGATACTAATCCACTTGTAGCAGAAGGTTGTTCTTGCCAACGTTGACCGTCTATTAAATCATCCATAGTAACACTCATTCTATCTTCAATTTGAAGAGTTGCCATTTTACTTAATCTGTATTGAACCCCTAAACCAGTTGTAAAAACTGGACGTAAAGTGCCATTTAAAAATGAACTTCTGTTTTTATGACTTTCAGCTTGAGTTTCATAATCTCCATCAAATATCTCTCTTAAATTTTTATTGATTGTTTTTCTATCAGAATAATCAGGATTAGTAATCCCTGCTGTTGCTTTAGCATAATCAGCTGCAGAATACAATGCACCAGAGGCATTTTTAATATCTATTTTAGTATTGTACGTCATTAAGCCAGCTCCTAATAATGCATAAAAATTTGTTTTATTTCTAGCTTTATGGTATCTGATATTGTTTAAAGATGCGATTACATCCACAGATAATTGATTAATTGTGGTTGAGTAGTTATAATAAACATTTGGAACTGCTGCTCCGTATGCTGCATAAATTGGATTGCTACCGTGTCCCCAATAACCTTGAGCTGCTTGCCAGTTATATCCTGAAGCATTTCCATGCAAAAATTGCAATCTTGTTGAGATAACATATCCCCATGCTTTTCTTACAGACAATCCCCATCCTAAAGTGTTTAACGGTTTTTTTGCGCCATTAAAAATTGTTTTAGAACGAACGTCTCCAGATACATTTAACATGCCTCCAGAAATTCCAATTTCCCATTGATTACGAGGCTTTGCAGGAAAATCGTATTGTCCGTTTGTAAAATCTGTTTGTTGTGCTTGTCTATTTGCTGGAATTAAAGAAGAGTCTGTGATATCATATCCTGCTCCTTTATACATTCCTAAATTGTCTTGTGCCTTACTTTGGTAGGCAGATAACAGGGTTACAACTCCTGCCATTAATAGATACTTTTTACTTGCCATAAATTTAATTTTTAATAATAATTATTCGATAGTTATATTTTACAAATTTAATAGTTTTATTTACAAAAAAAAAATAAAATACTAAATTAATAAAAAAGGCTAGAAAGATTTTCAACCTTTTTTATTATTCAATATTAATCTCTTCGTAAATTTGGGAATGGAGGAGGCATATTTGATGGTCCTTCTTCGCCTTCGCCAGCAGAACGGTAATCTACTGAGTTGTTGTTTCCATTTTGACCATATTGGAAAATAAATCGATCTCTGTCAATTCCTTGGTTATCTACCAGGTAATTAATAACTGCATTTACTCTATCCCATGAACGTTGTTGATCAATTTTGCTACTGCTTCCGTTACCCATCACAACTACTTGACAAGTAGGATTTGCTCTCATAGCTGAAGACAATCTTGACAATATAGCCAAAGAACCAACACCTAATTTAGATGAACCCGATGTAAATCCAACAGAACCACTTGCAATTCCACCACAACCAATTGGAGTAACTTTTCCAGAGCAACATTCAGGATCAGGACAAGTACCGATACCATCTGCATCAGCTGGTTGGCAATCTGTAGGAGTAATTAATTGTTTATCTTTAAAGTCAGGCACACCATCACCGTCTGTATCGATTGGGCAACCGTGCGTATCAACAGCAACTCCAGCAGGTGTATCAGGACAACGATCGAAACAATCAGAAACACCGTCACCATCTGTATCGATATCACAATTTCCAGCGCTATTAGGTCTTTTTAATTCTGTGTAGCCATAATCTAATGGGTTCATCCACCATAATGGTTCAACTGATTTTCCTCCTAAATGAATATTCAAACCAATAGACAAATAGTTATAGGTATCAAAGTCACGTGTCATAGCTGAACCACCGTATCCTGGTTGAGGCCATTCTTGCCATCTTTGACCATCAATTAAATCATCATTTGCATAAGACCATTTGTCTTCAATTGACAATGAAACTTTTCTGCCTAATTTAAATTGAATACCTAAACCAGCTGTTAAAATGGTTCTAAAAGTTCTTTCTTTACCAAACCAAGGTCTGTTGTCGTGTCTTTCAGCAGCAGACTCATAAGTGCCATCAAACATTTTTTTCAAATCTGTATTTTTTGCTTTTCTTGTTCTGTACTCGTTTGACCAACCAGAATTAGGCAACTTATTTGTGTAGTCTTCGTCCGTAATGTTGGTGAAAGGATATAATGATGCATTTGAACCACTACCTTTGATAGCATCGATCCAAGTATCATAAAGCATACCACCCATACCTACTAAAGCATATATACTTGCTTTATTACGAGTTTTATGGAATTTAACGTTATTTAAAGCAGCAACCATTTGAAATGACAATTCATCTATATTAGTTTTATAATTGTAATAAACTGGTGTTACTGAAGTTACTGTATTTGCATACCCCACACCATTTATTTTAACATTATTCCAAGGATTGTTGTGTCCCCAATAACCTGTAGCTGGTTGCCAGTTAAATCCTGAAGCAGTGCCATGTAAGTATTGTAATCTTGTTGAGATAACATAGCCCCAAGCTTTGCGTAAATGAACACCAAATCCTAAAGTTTGTAAAGGATTTTTTGCAGTAAATAAGTTTTTTGAACGCACATCGCCTGAAACATTAAATGCGCCAACATTGACACCTATTTCCCATTGATTACGTGGTTTAGAAGGGAAGTCGTATTGAGCATTCAAGAAATCTCTTTGTTGTTCCATTCTTTTAGAAGGAATTAAAGATGTGTCTGTAACATCATAGCCTGCGCCTCTGTATACTGTTTCAGGTCTAGAAGTTTCGTCTTGTGCAATAGCTGTCTTTGAAAACAAAGCAGCACAACCGATAAAGGCTGATAATAGCAAGTAATTTTTGGTTAACATAAGTTAAGTTGTTAGGTTTAATTTTGCAAATATATTAAATTTTTACAAAAAAATAATTTTTTAATAGTTTTGAGGTAGTTTATTTTTAAATTCTTTAACATTGCATAATATTAATGAAAGATATTAAACGTTTTATTTCCGAAGATTTAATTGCTTTTGAAAAAGTTTTTGACCAAGCAGTAAAAAGCAATGTATCCTTGCTCGATAAAATAATGAAATATATTGTGCAGTCGAAAGGAAAGCAGATGAGGCCTATGTTTGTTATGCTTTCTGCCAAAGTATGTGGAAAAATCAATGAGAAAACATACAGAGCTGCCTCTTTAATTGAACTTTTGCACACAGCTACTTTAGTTCATGATGACGTTGTAGATGATTCCAATAAACGAAGAGGTTTTTTTTCAATTAATGCGCTTTGGAAAAATAAAATAGCTGTTTTAGTGGGCGATTATTTATTGTCTAAAGGGTTGTTGCTTTCGTTAAATAATAAAGATTTTAGAATGCTCGAAATTTTAGCTACTGCTGTTAAAGACATGAGTGAAGGTGAATTATTACAAGCTGAAAAGGCTCGTAAGCTCGATATTACAGAAGAAATATATTTTAATATTATTCGTTGTAAAACAGCATCTTTAATTTCTTCCGCTTGTTCAGCTGGGGCTTTTTCGAGTAATGAAGATGAGGAGCAAGCAATTTTATTTAGTGCATTTGGGGAGAAGGTAGGTATTGCATTCCAAATTAAAGATGATTTATTTGATTATGGCAATGAAGATATTGGCAAGCCTACTGGCAATGATATCAAAGAAAAGAAAATGACGTTGCCGTTAATACATACACTTAATCACTGTGACAAAGCAACTAAAAATAAGATCATTTCTATTTTTAAAAATTCTGAAAAAAAGAAAACTGAAATTAAATATATTTTAGAAAAAGTAAGTGCGTATAAAGGAATTGAATATGCTACTGAAAAAATGAATTTGTATGTCGATGAAGCTTTTGAAATTTTAAATAAATTTGAAGATTCTGAGGCAAAAATGCACTTAACAAATTTGGTTAAATATTCAATTGATCGAAAATATTAGTATGTTTAAAATAAAAAAGCGAAGATTTCATTCTTCGCTTTTCATTTACATTTATTTATTTACAAATTTAATAATTTTTTCTTTTCTATTTAATGCCATGAGCATCATTACGGGAACAATAATTAAGGTGATAATGGTTGCAAACCCTAAACCGAAAATCATCGTCCAACTTAATGGGCCCCAAAATGCAACACTGTCTCCACCAAAGAAAATATGCGGATTTCCTGTTTGAAATAATAATGCAAAATCCATATTTAAACCCACTGCCAATGGCACCAAACCTAACATGGTTGCAGAGGCTGTTAGCACGACTGGTGTCATTCGAGTTCGTCCTGCTTCCATGAGTGCGTCAAAAGGGGTCATCCCTTCTTCTAATTTAATATCGGCAAATTCAATTAATAGGATTCCATTACGCACTACGATTCCTGCTAATGCCACAATACCAATACCCGTCATGATAACCACAAAATCCATATTGAAAATCCATATTCCTAACAGCACTCCTATTATACTCAATAAAATTTCACTCATGATAATGATGGAACGACTGAATGAATTGAATAAAATAATCAAGACTAAAAAGATTAATACAAATGATATTCCCAAAGCAGACATTAAGAAAATACCTGATTCTTTTTGATCCTCTTGCTCACCTCCCATTTTTATTTCTACACCAGAGGGAGCATTAAATTTATCGATTTCATTTTGAATTTCTTTTACTACTTCATTCGGATTATTATCACCAGCTATGTTTGATGAAAGGGTGATTATTCTTTTTTCATCTTTCCGTTTTATTCCACCATACGTATTGCCATATTTTAAATCTACAAAACTACCAATAGGCACTTGACGAACTTGCCCACCCATACTCATATCTCTGTAAGTCATATTGATATTTTTAACAATGTCAATATTATTTCGTTGATCTTGAATCAATCTTAATGTAATGGGATAATCATCATTGGCATCTTTAAAACGAGAGATTTCCATACCAAACATTGCAGTTCTTAAATCTTGCGCAATCATCCCTGTACTAATGCCTTCGGTATTCATTCTTGCTCTTGATAAATCGAAAATAATTTCTGGTTTATTCGCTTGGAAATCACTTTTCAATTCTTCTACTCCTACAATTTGTTTATTATCTAAATATGATTTTAAACGATTAGATGTTTTAATAATTGAATCTAAATTTTCACCCGTCATTTCAATCACAATTGGTTTCGCCATTGGAGGACCAGAGCTTTCCTTGTCTACCGTAATTTTTGCACCTGGAATATTTTTCACATTTGCCCTCACTTTTTCTAACAATGCTTGCGTACTTTTTCCGTGTCGTTTTTCAAAAGCAACATATGAAATAGTAATTTTTCCTCTATTGGGATAATCTCCAATTTCTCCCCCATTTACATCTGTAGCGCCAACTTTCACATTAGAGATAACGGATGTAACCATAGGATTTAATCGATTCGTGGCAATATCAATATCTAATGCGTTGTATACTTTTGTTTCTAATTGTTTTAATACTTCATTTGTTTTTGTTTGGTCGGTTCCTTCAGGCATGGTTAAATACACATATGTAAAATTGGGCTCAGCCGAAGGGAAAGTTACCATTTTGGGAGGATCCACGATGATTAAAAAGAAGGAAAGAAATAATAAAAATACTACAGATCCTAATGAAATTCCTCTATGATTTAATGACCATGAAAGTGCCTTTAAATAACCATTTATAACCTTTGGCCAAACCTTTGTTTGAAAGGCATGAATGGCTTTTACTAAAATAAATTTATTTAAAATATACAATAAATAAAGAACCACTACAAAATTTCCAAAACCGTGTGCGCCTGCTAAATGTGCAATGATAGAAATTAATAAAAATGAAATTGTTACGATGGTCGTACTTTTTACCCAACGAATTTTCGACTTACCATCATACTCATTATCCTTCATAAAATCGACAGCAAAAACTGGATTGATAATATAAGCGACCAATAAAGACGCAACTAAAGTGATGATTAAAGTGATTGGTAAATAAAACATGAAACTACCAATTACACTTTTCCAAAATGCTAATGGAATAAATGGTAATAAGGTAGTAATGGTGCCCGACAATACAGGAAGAAAAACCTCACTCGTAGCTTTTTCAACGGATTCTTTAATCGGTAGCTTTTCATCATGAAATATCCGATGTGCATTTTCTATGACCACAATGGCATCATCAACCACAATTCCTAATGCCAATAAAAATGAAAATAACACAATCATATTTAACGTAAATCCGATGCTTGGCAAAACCATAAATGCAATGGCACATGATAAAGGAACAGACATTGCCACAAAAATGGCATTGGTTGTACCCATAAAAAACATTAAAATAAAGGTTACTAAAATAAAACCAATGATGATGGTGTTTATTAAATCATGTAAAGTAGTTCTTGTTTTTTCTGACTGATCGCCTGTTACCACAACTTCTAAATCTTTAGGCAATTCGCTCTTTTTCATTTCAGTAATAATGTCATCAATTTTATCCGACGCATCAATTAAATTTTTACCGCTCGCTTTTACCACATTCAACGTCAAAACATTTTTGGTATTCAATCGGGCAAAACTTTCTTGCTCTTTGTAGGTATCTATTACTTCTGCAATATCTTTGATGTAAATAGATGCGCCCATTGGATTTTTTACAATTACATTTTTGATTTCATCTGCTGATTTAAACACTTTTTTCAAACTGATAATTCGTTGTTCTCCATCTACTTTTACAACACCTGGTGTAGCTTCAATATTTTCGTATGCTATGGCACTTTGTATATCTCTAAACGAAAGTTTTACAGCTTGCATTTTAAATAAGTCTACATTAATTTGAATTTCTCTGTCTAAGCCTCCTACTTTATCTACTCGTTTAATTTCTTTTAATGCTTCAATTTTATCTTTTATTCTATCTGCATATTTTTCTAACCGTTTAACATCAATATTGCCTGAAATATTTACATACCGAATCGGTGTTTCAGATACATCAATATCCATAATCTGTGGCTCATTGGGCAAATTTTTAGGTAATCCATTTACATCTGTTTTTGCTTTATCAACTGCATCTTTTACATCTTGTTTTGCTTTAGGAATTTTTACATCTGCATTAAATTCGGCTATCACAATTGAAAAATCTTGAAACGAATTACTCGTCAAACTTTTTATACCCGAAATATTTTTAAGTTGTTTTTCTATTGGCTTGGAAACCAAATTTTCCATATTTTCTGGCGATGTTCCAGGATAAATAGTTTGTACAATAATTTTAGGAATCTTCACTTCAGGAAACTGTTCCTTAGGAAGATTTAAATAACTTATCAAGCCTATTGCTGTGATAATTATTGTCAATACATAGATACTTGTTCTATTATTGATGGGCCAACGAGATGGATTAAATTTCATTATATTTTAAATTTGACGATTCGATTATTTGACGATTTGATAATTATTTTCAAATCAATATTTCAAATTTTCTAATCTCTTTTATTAATTTTTATTTAAATAGTTTTTATTTTATTTATGAAAACTTAATAATCAAATGACCGGCATTCATTATTAAATTAATCAATTCAACTAGTTATCAAATTGCAGTTGGTCTCCTTCATTCAACTCTTCATAACCTGAAGTAATAACCTTGTCTCCTAGAGCTAACCCACTCACTATTTCTACTTTATTTTGATATGAATTACCAAGTTGTACTGGGAGTAATTTCGCTTTATTTTGAGCATCTGCTACATATACATAATTTCCTTTATCTGTTTTTTGAATTAATGAAAAAGGCAATACAAATGCTCTTGCATTTTGATAAGTTGCAATTTTTACTTGAGCAGACATATTCGGTTGATACTTTGAATTTGTAGGCAATGGAATGTAAGCTGAGTAAGTTCTAGTTACTGGATTAATGGTTTTTTCAACATAGTTTACTCGAGTCACCAATGAGTCATTAATATCCGTAAAAACAACCATACAATTGCTACCGGTTCTTACTATTGAAGAATAATTTTCAGGAATATCTGCTTGTACTTTTAATTTACTAGTATTAATAATTTTGATCACAGGTGCCGACATTGGATTAGAATAACTTTGTCCTACTGTTGCATCAATAGCATCGACAACACCATTTATTGGAGAGGTTACATTAAACGTATTTTTTTGAGTTAAAATGGTTTGTTTCTTTTTTAATAAGCCGTCATAATTATTTTTTGCTTGTAGCAATTGAATCTCCGTCCCAATTTCTTGATCCCACAATCTTTTTTGTTTATCATATAATAATTTTGCAAAGGATATTTGTTGATCTAATTCAGAAATTCCTCTGTCAACTTGCTCTGCTCTTAAAGTAGCCACTACTTGTCCTTTGCGCACATATTGACCTTGATGAACTAAAATGGCACTGATGATACCAGGCGTTTCTGGTATAGCATTTACAACTTCATCTAAATCTATTTTCCCTTGTACGTCTATGTAATTATTAAAAACAGAAGGAGTCATTGGAGTAACCACAACGGCTACTTTACGAACTGCATTACTGTCTTTGCCAAGATTTGCTAATTCTAACGTATTAATTTTGTCTTGTAATTCTTTTTGTTGCTTTTTCAAATCTGCAATTTCTGCTTTTGCATCTTTATTTTGTTTTCCACCACATGAGGCGAATAATGTGATTGCTAAAAGTCCTATCGATGTAATTTTTATTATTTTATTTTTCATTTGAATATTTTTATTTTTATTTAAACGCAAAGAGTTTGAAGTTTTACGCAAAGAATGAAAGCTTGTTTTTTGTTTTTAAAGAATTTAAGGTTTTTATTAAACGTAAAGGGGTTAAATTGTGATTCGCAATTATTTTAAGAGCCCAAGTGACTTTTGATAATCAATTTTTGAAATAATTGCATCATACAACGAGTTATAATAATTTGTTTTGGACTCTTTCAATGATGTTTCAGCTTGAATAATTTCAATATTAGTTCCTAAACCTTCTTTGTATTTTTTTTGTGCAATGTCATACACTTTTTGAGCTAATTCAATATTATTTTGTTGATTTTCTAATGACATCAAGCTATTTTTTAATTGAGTTTTTGCGTTATTACTTTCTAAATCTACTGCTTGTTTAAATGCATCAATATCATTTTCATTTTTCAGTATACTCAATTTGGCTTGCCTTACTTTTGCTTTTCTAGAGTTTCCATCATACAAAGGAACACTGGCACTTAATACAAACGCTCCTGTTGGGAAATAAGGCAAAGTAAACAACTCTTTAAATGCAATGGTTTGAGAGGCATAACTTCCACTTAATGCAGCCGCTACCGTAGGCAAATAACTTTTTTGATACCTTTCTAAATCATATTGATTTAATTTTTTAGCCGTCTTTAATAGATTCATTTCTATTCGATTATTATAATCAACTACTATATCAAGTTCTAAACCATTTTTAACTTCCTCTATGGATATTTCTTGATTCAATGAGATATTATCATTCATTGACATGCCCATTTGAAACTTAAGCAATGCATAACTCAACTCAATTAAATTATTTATTTTATCCTTTTCAGTTTCCAAATTATTACGTTGAACCAACAATCTATCTGCATCAATTTTTTCTGCAAATCCTTCTTGAAATAATTTACGAGTCATGTCTTCAACGGATGTTAAAAGCTTAATATTTTCATTTAACAAGGTTGCTCTTTTTTCTGCAATCACACAATTATAATATGCTTTAGAAACATTCACTCTTATTTCTTCTTCTGTTCGTTGCGTATTAAGTTTAGATAAATCAACTAAACTTTGTCTAGCTTTTAAAGCAACCAAAATACTTGCATCAAATAAAATTTGCGATGCCTGCACTCCTAAAGACATATTTAAAGGCAATCCAAATTTAGCTTGACTGTATTTATCTTTTGGAGTATTTTGGTAAGCTACAAATGCTGGTGTATCTATTTTAAAAAAGCTAAATGCTGAACCAAAATTAAATGCATTGGCATCTAAACGAGATTTAGGCACCACAAATAAATATTGAAACTGTCCTATTGCTTTTACTTGTGGACGAGCAATTCCTACGATTTCATTGTTTTTTTCAGTTTGCATTTGTTCATCTAACAATGCATTTTTCATTTTTGGCTGATTTTTTATTGCATAATCTATGCAATCTTTCAACAACATTTTTGTTTGACCTTGTGCTTTTACAACCACAGTGGCTAGCAATAAAAAAAAGGCTATTTTATATTTCATATTCTATTTTTTAGTTTTAAATAATTGTGGAAAACTGCATTTTTAAGCTTCTTTATTATAATATTTATCAATTAATTTATGTCCTTTTATGGTTGCAATTCCATACATATAATGCGCAAATAGCTCATTATTTATTTTCAATATATCGTGTTTGATATTATTAAAAAGATTAGATTTAAAAATCAACATGGCTGATTCCATTCTAAAAATAGAAATAATTTCTACATCTATTTCTTTTCTAAATAACCCTTCCTCTATGCCTTGAAGTAAATTTTGAGTTACATCTCGTTTCATACAATCGTGTCTGTATTTCTCTAAATATTCATACGCTTTTGGATAATAACGTTGTAAATCCATAAAACAAACCACATTCATACCTTGAATCATTTCAGCCATAATCGCAATAATTTTCATTAATTGTTCAATGGCATTTATACTTTTTTTTGAGGCTTCATCTATTTTACGTTGATTAGTATTAGTCATATTTTTGATGACTTCAAATACCAATTCTTCTTTATCCTTAAAGTTTTCGTAAATCGTTTTTTTAGAAATACCAATGTTTCTAGCTAAGTCATCCATCGTTACATTTTTAAACCCAAATTGCTTAAATTGGGTAAATGCTTGATGTAAAATATTTAGTTGGATATCATTCACGATGCAAAACTACAGAAACTTTTTGAACTTCAAAAGTTTTTTATGTTTTTTAAATATTAAATTTCTGTATACGCAATTGGACAAATTTATTAGCAACCAATAATTATATTATTGTATAAATCCTGGCTCTTTGCTTTTTTCTATTTTAAACTGAATTAAAAAACGCATGGCTTTAGCACGTTGTTTAGCTAAAGTTGCCATTTCGCCAACAAATAATTCATCAATAGTTTCTGCAAATAATTTTTCCCATTGATCAAATTGATTATCCACTAATGCTTCTTTTTTATTCAATTCGATATGTTTAGCAACCGTATTTCCTTTATAACCAGCAGCACCAAACAACGATGCATTCCAAAAAGTATACATTTTGGGCATGTGTTCTTGCACATTTATTTTGGCTACTTCTGTAAATATATATCCAATGGTTTTATCCTTCAATACCTTGTCGTAAAAAGTATCTACCAATAATTTGATATCGTCTAAACCTTGTATGTCTGTCATTTTTATTTAAGTTGAATGTTATATATGAATGTGTAAAAAAAATGCTTAATGATGATTAACCATTAAGCATTCTAAATATATATTTTGAAAACTATTTCCCATGACAAGCTTTATATTTTTTGCCGCTTCCACAAGGACAATTGTCGTTACGACCAATTTTAGGTTCTAAACGACGCACTGGCTCTGGTTTTACGTCTGCAGTAGATGTTGATTTGCTAAAATAATCGTTGCTGTTGGCACCATAACTATCTCCTGCTTCATCAATTTGTTCTTTGTTAGAAATCATGTGACTCATATCCGTTTTTTCAATTTCTGCTTGATGAATATCTTGTTCTTCTTGCATTGGTATGCCGCAACGCATCAAGAAAGAAACGATTTGTTTATTGGTAACAGCAATCATTTCTTTAAACAAATTGAATGCCTCAAATTTGTAAATCAACAACGGATCTTTTTGCTCATAACTAGCCAATTGTACGCTTTGTTTCATTTCATCCATTTGACGTAAATGGGTTTTCCAAGCATCATCAATTAAGCTTAGTGTAATTTGTCTTTCTAACGAATTAATTAAATCTTTTCCTTCAGACTCAATACATTTTTTCAATGGGGTCACTATTTGTAAACCTCTGTGTCCATCAGTAAATGGTACGGCAATATTATCAATTCGTTCGCCATTTTGTGCATAAATATTTTTTAATACTGGCGCTGTATTTTCACAAATAAATGCTTTTTTACGACCATAGAAATCAAGTAATTCTTGATATAATTTTTCCGTTAATTGAAGCACAGGGATTTTCAAAAATTCTTGCTCCTCAATGCTTGGTTCAAAAGCAAAATCTCTTAACACTTCAATTTTAAAATCTTCGTAGTTTCTATTCGTATCAAATTTGTTTGTAATTAAACTGCAACTATCATAAAATGCATTGTCTAAATCGACCGCCAAACGCTCTCCAAACAAGGCATTTCGACGACGACTGTAAATCACCTCACGTTGAGAATTCATAACATCATCATATTCTAATAATCGTTTACGAATACCAAAGTTATTTTCCTCTACTTTCTTTTGTGCACGCTCAATTGATTTTGAAATCATGCCGTGTTGAATTACATCGCCATCTTTATGACCCAATTTATCCATCCAACCTGATAGTTTTTCGCTACCAAATAAACGCATCAAATCATCTTCTAACGAAACATAAAATACTGAACTTCCTGGGTCTCCTTGACGACCAGCACGACCACGAAGTTGTCTGTCTACACGACGACTTTCATGACGCTCAGTACCAATAATTGCTAAACCACCTGCCGCTTTTACGGAGTCAGCTAATTTAATATCTGTACCCCTACCGGCCATATTGGTTGCAATGGTAACCGCACCTTGCATACCTGCTTCGGCTACCACTTGTGCCTCACGAGAGTGTTGTTTTGCATTCAAAACATTATGAGGGACTTTATCGAACGTCAACATTTTACTTAATAATTCCGACACCTCAACCGATGTCGTACCTACTAAAACAGCACGTCCTTGCTCACGTAATTTCTTCACTTCTTCAATAACTGCTCGGTATTTTTCTCGTTTAGTTTTATATACTAAATCCTCATCATCTTTTCTTGTAATTGGACGATTAGTGGGAATAGTAGTAACGTCTAATTTATAAATTTGCCAAAACTCTCCTGCCTCTGTTTCGGCTGTTCCTGTCATACCAGCTAATTTGTGGTACATTCTAAAAAAGTTTTGTAACGTAACGGTAGCAAAGGTTTGAGTAGATGCTTCTACATCCACATTTTCTTTTGCTTCTAATGCTTGATGCAATCCATCGCTGTAACGACGACCATCTAAAATACGACCTGTTTGTTCATCCACAATTTTTACTTTACCATCCATTACCACATATTCTTGGTCTTTATCGAATAAAGTGTAGGCTTTTAATAATTGTTGAATGGTATGAATTCTATCTGCTTTCAACGAATAATCTTGCAAGAAAGCATCTTTCATTTTTAATTTTTCTTCTGCCGAAACGACTGCGTTTTCAATAGCAGCTAAACCAGTTGAAATATCGGGCATCACAAAGAAATTTGAATCTTGCACCGTGCTGGTCATCAATTGAATTCCCTTTTCGGTTAAATCTACTTGATTTTGTTTTTCATCAATCGTAAAATATAATTCAGCATCTACTTTAGGCATGTTTTTTTGTTGGTCAGCCAAGTAGTAGTTTTCTGTTTTTTGCAAAACTTGTTTTATACCTACTTCACTTAAAAACTTAATGGTAGAAGAGTTTTTAGGCAATCCTCTGTAGGCTCTCAACAACGACATTCCTCCACCCTCTTTATCATCATTGCCTGCAGCAATTTGTTTTTTTGCTTCAATCAAAAATGAATTCACCACTTTACGTTGTGCCTCTACAATAATTTCAATACTTGGTTTCAACACATGAAACTCTTGATCATCGCCTTTAGGCACAGGACCAGAAATAATTAATGGCGTACGAGCATCATCAATCAAAACGCTATCTACCTCATCCACCATGGCAAAATGCAACTTGCGTTGAACCATTTCTGCAGGGGTATGCACCATATTGTCCCGTAAATAATCGAAACCAAATTCATTGTTGGTACCGTATGTAATATCCGCTAAATAAGCATTTCTTCGCTCTTCAGAGTTTGGTTGATGTTTATCGATGCAATCAACCGTTAAGCCTAACCACTCAAACAACGTACCATTCCACTCACTATCCCGTCGAGCTAAATAATCATTTACCGTTACCACATGCACTCCTTCTCCAGCTAATCCATTTAAGTATGAAGGCAAAGTAGAAACCAAGGTTTTACCTTCACCCGTTGCCATTTCAGAAATTTTTCCTTCATGTAAGTTATAACCACCAATCAACTGAACATCGTAATGAACCATATTCCAAGTAACTTGTCCACCAGCTGCCATCCATGTTGTTTGAAACGTACATTGGTCGCCTTCAACGGTTATGTAATCTTTTTTAACTGCTAAATTTCGATCTAAGACTGATGCAGCACTCACCAAAGAATCATTTTTTGAAAAACGGTTCGATGCTTCTTTAACGGTAGCAAAGGCTTCTGGCAAAAGTTGCAATAAAATTTCTTCTAATTGCTTGTCTTTATCCTTTATTAAACCATCTATTTCTTTAAAAATATCATTTTTTACATGAATATCAACGGTATTTTCAGCCTCTTGTTTTTTAGCATCTATTTTATCCGCAATTTCTTTGGTATACGCTTTAATTCGGTTTCTAAAGTCGGTGGTTTTACCTCTCAATTCATCATTACTTATGGATTGATATGAATTGAAATGTTGATTAATTTGGTCGATAACTGGAGATAATTTTTTTACATCTTTTTCAGACTTACTGCCTCCAAATAATTTATTGATGAAATTTAACATAGTTCCTTTTTAAATATATTGTGAATCGTTTTCGATTGTTATTTTAATTAGTTTTTTATTTCAAATTGTGTGCTAAAGTCATTTTAATGACAAGGTGGCACATAGGTTCGCAAATATAAGACTATAAGCCATTATTTGCGTTTTGAAAGCGACATATATTCTTTGGTGATGAAAACTAATTATATTAAATTCATGATTTGTGGACATTTTGTATTGCCCTTTACTTTTTAGCTTTATTATAATAACAGTTTGTGTAATTGTTATATATAGTTTTCAATTAAAAGGAATATCCAAATAATTAGCAAAAATGACATTCATTAATTTGAAATTACCTACTACTTCTTGTTCTAGCTATATTGCTAATTGCAGTATTATTTGAGATATACTACAACTCTTGCTGCTATTTTTTATAAAATCCATTGGCTTTAATGTCGTTCATTACTTCATCGGTTACCAGGTAGCGGATTGATTTTCGTTCTTTAATGAGGTTGCGAATATAGGTCGACGAAATATCTAACAAAGGGGCATTCACCACTTCGATATTTTTGCTGAGTGCTAAATCGATGGTAAAACCAGGTCGGTTATAAATAATTATTTTGTAGTGTTTAAGCAAGGTTTCATAGTTTTTCCATTTCGTAATATTTTGAAAACTATCGCCTCCCATAATTATTGAAAATTCGTGTTGTGGATATTTTTCGGCTAAATAGGAAAGCGTATCAATGGTATACGACGGACGAGGCAATAAGAACTCTATATTGCTGGCTTTAAACTTGGTTTCGTTTTCGATTGCTAATTGCACGAGGTGCAAACGGTGATTTTCATTTAAAAGTGCGTTTGTTTCTTTTAAAGGATTGTGTGGTGATACAATAAACCAGATGCGTTCTACATCACAATTATACAGCACATGATTGGCTATAATGCAGTGCCCTAGATGGATTGGATTGAAACTTCCGAAGTATAAACCTATTTTCATATTTAATTATTTTTGCACATTTTTAAATTTTAACATTTCTTCTGGTGTTTTTAACAAAACTCTTTTTAATCTTTGATAGATGATTCGATTTATACAATCTTAATTTATTTGGTCCGTGAAGTTGGAAGTAAAATTGCTTCTATATGTTTGGATAAATGTGTTTCCACCTTCGATGTGACCAAACCCAATTGTCGGGTTGGCGTTTGATACTTTCCTCTAAATGACGAACATAGGCTTCTGTAATTTCGCCTTCTTTTGTTTGATTAGGATGCTCAAACGCCAATTTCATTTTTATTTCATATTGGCCTCTTTTTATTTTAATAATTTCTCCAAAATACACCAAATTATTGTACCGTCGAGCAATAAATTCGGGCCCTTTGAAAAAAGCTGTTTTTCGATGAAAAAAATCATTCCAAGCAACTCGTTTGGGATCACTAGGATTTTGGTCTGCTATAAACCCCCAAAGAACTTCTTGGTTTTGGGTTTTAGCAACTTCGTTTTGCATTTGCTGAACGGGTATTAATTTCATACCTGCCCTACTTCTTATTTTATAAAAAATTTGATCGAATACCTTGTTGGTTAATGGTAAATAAATTCCTGTAAATCGTCGAGGTGCGTTCCAATTGCAAATAAGTGTACTCCACTCCCAATTAAATTGATGTGACATAAATGCTTGCCCATTGCGGTTTTTATTGGTCATTTCATCAAACACGTCCCAGTTGCAAGTAATTCTTTTGTTGAGTGCTTTTTTTGAAATAGAAAACATTTTTATGGTTTCTAAAATGCTGTCGCATAAATTGTGGTAGTATTTTTTTTCGATAGCCAGTCGTTCTTCTTCCGTTTTTTCGGGAAACGAATTACATAAATTTAATCGCACAACATTGACTCGATATTTAAAAACGGTGTATAATACAAAATATAAAAAATCGGAAATACAATAGAGTATTCTTAATGGCAGTAAAGAAAATAAATAGAGTATTGCATATAAAAAATAATACATAAGTTTTGTAAAAAGCAATTGAGCATGTAAATTTAATAATTCAAACGGCTATTCATCAAATAAATAATAAATAGTCATTCGTGCGCTTAATGTTAAACTATAACATAATATTGGCGATGGCAGTTGTGCTAAGTAGAAAAAGTTAATGCAAATTTGTAGCTATGAAAACGGGAAGTATTTTATTGATTTTATTTTTTTTAGGCTGTAGCCATTTATCGGCAATGAATAAAAACAGTGCTTATATTATGTTGTACTCTCAAGAAACAACCATTGAGCTAAAGAATAATCACCCAGTTTCTAAAACAGATTTTAAGATAAATTTTAAATTTAATGATGAAAATTCATTGAAATTATACCGAAGTTACCCGATTTATTATTCTTATTTTGATAAATTGGAAAATCTAGAAGTTTATACCAAGAACCCAACATCGAATGGAAAATTTAAAAAAATTGAAATTAAAGATTTTAAAAAAAGCAATGCCAGCAGTGGTTCTGTTTTTTACAGCGACCAAGTAGAAATTAATATTGATTTTTTGGGATTAGCTGTTGGCTCCGAGGCGTATATATCGTACACAATGGTTACAGAAGAATTGCATTTTACAGATCCAATGACATTTAGGTATTATTTGCCCATTGAAGCATTGCAGTATAAACTTACTATACCCAAAAATGTTAATGTTTCTTTTATTGAAAAAAACATGCCTCCCAATTTTGCTACGTATACTAAACTAGAAAAAAAGAATGAAACAATACACAATTGGAGTGCGAACAATGTTGACCCTGAAAAGTTGTGTGAACATGCGCCCTCTTTGTTTTACTACACGCCTCATATTTTATATAAAGTAAATTACTATACCCTAAATGGGGAGAAAAAAAATATTTCAAACTCAAGCGATGATTTATTTCAATGGTATTCAAAAAACATAAAAGGTGTAAATAAAATTGCTTCTGAAAGAATAAAAATGCTAGCCGACTCAATTACAAAAGGCAGTGTGTTAGAAATAGAAAAAGTAGAAAAAATTTACGATTGGGTAAAATCCAATATTCGCTATGTAGCATTTGAAGCAGGCATGGAAGGATTAGTACCAAGAGAAGCCGAAGCCATTTGCATGAAGCGGTATGGCGATTGCAAAGATATGAGCAGCATACAATTTGCCCTTTTAAGAGCCGTAAATATACCTGCATGTTTAACCTGGATAGGCACAAGAAGCATCCCTTATACTTACAGTGAGGTGCCTTTAAAAAACACCGACAACCACATGATAGCTGCCTATAAAAATGGGACCGAGTGGATATTTTTAGATGCTACAGACCCCAACGGAATATTTGGTTTGCCTACAGATGAAATTCAAGGAAAACAAGCAATGATAGGGTTATCAGACAGCACGTATGAGCTTACAATGGTTCCTGTGGTTACAGCAAGAGTAAATTCAATAACCGAAGAATGTCATTTAAAATTAACCAATAATGATGTTGCGATAAATATGGTTTCGCAATTTGGAGGTTCATTTGCAGGCAATTTTGCCAATCAAATTCATTATCTAACCGAAAAAGAAAAAGAAGAAAATGCTAAAGGCATTATTAAATCAATTAGCAATAATGCCATTTTAAACAACTATTCATTTTCATCCAAAGAAGAAAATAAAATGCCAAAAACAACATTTGATTTCACAATCAAAGAATTTGTGAAGGAAGTAGGCAATGAGAAATATATTAATTTATTATTAGAAAAAGTGTTTATGAACAATCATATTACGGAAGAAATTAGAACGGCTCCTTATTCTTTTAACTTAAATATGAGTACGCATAAAACGTATATTTTACAGATTCCAGAGGATTACAAAGTGACTTTCAAGCCAGAAAACGCTTCTTTTAAAAATGAAAACTTTGGCTTTAACATCAACTATCAAATAGAAAATAATCAGCTCATTTGCAAGCAAATACTCTATTCAGATTTCCCAACTTTATTAATGCCCGTTGAACAATTTAGCGCATGGAATGGATTTATAAAACTGCTCAACAAAGCTTATAAAGAATCTGTTATTTTAGAAAAAAAATCGAAATAAAAAAATGAAAAAAATAATATTGTTACTATTTATATACCTGCTTTCAAATGAAAGTAATGCGCAACGATTAAATGTTGAATGGGAAGCTATCCCAACGATACACAATATCAAAAATGAAAATTTTTTGAAAGAAAGTGCCATTATTATTAAAGAAATTAATCAATATGAAGTCAGCAAAGATTTAAGTGATCAGTTAATTTACACTCATAGGATTCATAAAATTATTAGAGCCAATGATGAAAAAGGAATTGAAATGTTTAATAAAATAAAAATTAGCAACTCAGAAAACAGTCCAATTATTTTAATAAAAGCTCGTACCATTTCACCCTCTGGCAATGTAATAGAATTGGAAGCAAATGCTTTTAAAGATGTAAAGGAAGACAATGGGTATTCAACCAAAATATTCGCGCTCGAAGGCGTTGAAAAAGGGTCAGAAATAGAATTTGTTGTTTACAAAAGACAACAATTTATGCCATTTGGCACGGAGTATTTACAAGACGTAGTACCTGTTTTAGAAAATTGGTTTGAGATTGTCAGTGATAAAAATTTAATATTTGACATCAAAGGATATAATGGAGCTGTTGTAGAAAAAGATACAACTATAAATAATAAAAATAGTTTTTTAGCGTACGCAAAAAATAAAGTTGGATTAAAAGAAGAGAAATATGCTTCGTACGTTTCTCATTTTGCTCGAGTTGAATATTCATTAGCCTATAATTTAGAAGAAAAAAAGAGAGGAGATCGCCTATTTGATTGGGACGATTATTTTAGCTTAGTTTACAGACAAAATACAAGTTTTTCGGATAAGGATATAAAAGCAGGAATCAAACTTTTAGATAATCAAGACTATCGAAATTGCAAACTCATAATTGAAAAAATTAATTGGATAGAAAATTTTTCAAAAACTTCATTTCAGCAACAAGATGTAGTGCAGTCAAAGGATGCAGACGAAATTTCTTTTATCATAAAAAATAAATTAACCGATGAGAAAGGCATGACAAAACTATTCTCATTACTTTTTACTGTCAGTCGAATTAATTTTCAAATTGGCTATACAACCAATCGATTTATCAAAACATTTGATACCGAATTTATTAATCCAGACAATTTAACCTCTTGTGTTTTTTATTTTCCTGATATAAAACAGTACTTAGCACCCAATGAACCTTTTTACAGAATGCCTTATATTCCTTCTACATGGTATGATAATAATTGTTTGTTTACAAAAGATTCTATGAATATTATTCGTGCAGAAAAAAGAATGATTACACACACCGATGCAAAATTAAATTATACCAATCATGATGTGCATGTGTTTTTCAATACAGAGTTAGATACAGCCACCATTCAAATAAAAAACACTTTTCAAGGACAAAATATGGTAGAAATTTTACCTGGTTTTATTTTATTCGAGAATGAAAAAAGAGATGAAATAGCCAAAGAGATGCTTCGAATAAGTGAGAAAGATGAAAAAATAAATAATTTCAAATATGAAAATAATGATTTTAAATATTTAACGATGGAGGATAAGCCGCTAAAAATAAGTACCATAATTTATGCAACTAACCAAATTGAAAAAGCAGGTAATAAATATTTATTTAAAATTGGAGAATTAATTGGACGGCAAGCAGAAATGTATCAAGAAAACGAAAGACAATTTGATATAGAAATCCCAAATCCTCATCAATACACTAGAAATATAGAAATTGATATTCCTGCTGGCTACAAAGTAAATAATTTGGATAAATTAAACATGCATGTAGTTGCAAACTATCAAGGAAGAGAGACCTGCAAATTTGTTTCAAAATACACCCTTAAGGATACGAAATTAGAAGTAAATATATTTGAAGTTTACAACGAAAGCCAAACCTCTAAATCTGTTTATGAAGACTATAGAAAGGTAATTAATGCAGCAGCCGATTTTAATAAAATAGTTATTATACTCGAAAAATTATAAAATTACTTGGCATCCATTTCATAAAATTCTTTGTTGGTTCTAAACATTTTTTCTACAGATTCTTTATCTATAGATAAAAAATCTTGCTTGTTTAATAACCCATAAAAAACATTAAAATCATATGCTACATTCTCTATCGTAATAACACTTTTAGTATCTTGGCTTTTAGGTTTAAAATAAATACTCAACGTTTCGGTTTTCCCATTTTTTCGTTTAAGCGAAACAGTGCCTAATTGTCGCCCATTATTAATAATAGAATCTTTGAATATGTAACTAGTTTCAAAACCATAGCAATATAACTTTTCATAAAACCCTACGTACGCTTTTAATCGTTTACTATTTAAAGGATTGATCGTTTTATAAGCACTTTCTAAAGTAATGGAATCGCTGTTATAAACCGTAAAATTATATTGCGCAGAATCTTTGTAAACAACCTCTATTTTTTCTACAGGATTTGATGAAAAAAACAATTGATTTGTTCTCCATTGAGCCAAACCAGTCATATATCGAATGCCTACAAATGTATTTTGTAGCGGTAACTTAATTATAAAAGGTCTTTTGGCACCTTCCATAAGCATGTATGTCAAGTTGTTAGCCGCTTGATTTTTGGCAACATAAAAAACAGTTGTTTTCTTTCCTTTTATATATACTTCAACTTTTGTGCTATTTGTACTAAGTTCTTTTATTGCTTCATCATGAATATTTAAGCTAACATGGTTTGAAACTTTTTGTTCATACAAAGTAGCTAATAACAAATTTACGGCATCCATTCTAGGTATCATTGAATCATTTAACTTCCAACCATTTTTAGTTCGATCTAATTTAATATTTTCATCTTTCATGCTAGATAAAAATATGGTAGAAATATTGGCAGTGTCTTTAATTGTAAAATTTGCTTCTTTACTCGAAAATTCATTTCCATGATCTGTAAAAACAAAATAATAAGTTAGACCCAAAAGAATGACAAGTATAGATAAATAAAGAAGATTTTTTTTCATGTTACAAATGTAAGTACTTGAAATTAATATCTCTAATAGTTAGTTACTCAAAACAATAATACTTATTGTGTATAGCAAGAATCTACTATTTATAATAGATGCACTAAAACGAAACCTTTACCTTTGGGAAAAATTAAAAAATGAATAAATATATTATTATGGGAATATTATCGTTTTTATTTGCTACCAAAGAATTGGATGCACAGTTTAAATCTGTTTATGACTTTAAAGTAGAATCCTTAGAAGGAGGCACTATAGACCTTTCAAAATATAAAGGAAAAAAAATATTGATTGTCAATACTGCTTCAAAATGTGGCTTTACGCCTCAATATAAAGGGCTAGAAGAGTTGTATAAAAAAAATAAAGGCAACCTTGTAATTATTGGTTTTCCTGCAAATAATTTCTTGTTTCAAGAGCCGGGCAAAAATGCAGACATTCAAACTTTTTGTCAACGGAATTATGGAGTTACTTTTCCCATGGCAGCAAAAATTTCGGTTAAAGGAAAAGATATGCATCCATTGTATGTTTTTTTAACTCAAAAAAAATACAATGGTTTTAGCGACAACTCGGTTAAATGGAATTTTCAAAAATATTTAATTGATGAGCATGGCCAATTGGTTTCCGTTTTTTCGCCCAACACAGATCCTTTGAGTGAAGAAATTTTAAATGCAATCAAAAAGTAATACTTTCGCAACTCTATTATTTAACCTCTTTTAAAAGGATAAATAATGAACATTCTAACTTATATAATTTCAATAAATGGAACTTTCAGAATTATACAAAAAAGCACAAAACTTTGAATTTTTAACGGTTGACGAAGGCATTTTTCTTTTTGAAAATGCACCGTTAGCAGAGTTAATGCACATAGCGAATGAGCTTCGCAAAATTCAAGTACCCCATGGCAAAGTCACTTGGCAAATAGATAGAAATGTGAACACGACCAATGTGTGCATCGCAAATTGTAAATTTTGCAATTTCTATCGCATCCCAGGTCATGCTGAAGCATACATTACCGATATTGAATCATACAAAAAGAAAATTGAAGAAACCATTAAATGGGGAGGAGATCAATTGCTTTTACAAGGTGGTCATCACCCTGAATTAGGTTTGCAATTTTATGTCAATTTATTTAAAGAACTCAAATCCTTATATCCCAATATTAAGTTACACACCCTTGGGCCACCTGAAATTGCGCATATAACTAAGTTGGAAAAAAGTTTGCCTGATAGTCAAGCAACAACCCACACAACCGTTTTAAAAGCATTGAAAGAAGCAGGAATGGACAGCTTACCAGGTGCTGGTGCCGAAATTTTAAACGATCGTGTTCGTCGATTAATTTCGAAAGGAAAATGTGGCGCACAAGAATGGTTAGATATTATGAGAGCTTGTCATCAATTAGATATTACCACATCAGGAACCATGATGTTTGGTCATGTAGAAACGATTCAAGAACGCTTTGAACATTTAGTCGATATTCGTCAAGTACAAAGTGAAAAACCCGAACACGCTAATGGCTTTTTAGCCTTCATACCTTGGACTTTTCAAGATGTTGATACGCTTTTAGCAAAAATTAGAAGAGCGAAAAACGATACCACTTCAGAAGAATACATCAGAATGATAGCCATGAGTAGAATTATGTTGCCTAACGTTAAAAACATTCAAGCTTCTTGGCTAACTGTTGGTAAAGATGTTGCTCAAGCTTGTTTATATGCTGGCGCAAATGATTTTGGCAGTATTATGTTAGAAGAAAATGTGGTGAGTGCTGCTGGCGCGCCTCATCGTTTCACCTACAAATCGATTCAAGATGCTATACAAGATGCTGGATTTGAGCCACAACTTCGTACTCAAAAATATGAATTCCGTGAATTACCGAGTATGATAGAAGAACAAGTAATTGATTATTAATTCAATTTTTTATACCTCAATCGCAAACTGTTTAAGATTAATACTACATCACTTAATCCCATGATTGCTGTTCCCCAAGTAGGTGTTAAATAGCCCGAGGCTCCATACGGAATAGCGATAATATTATAAAAAACGCCCCAAATAAATTTTGTTTAATCGTTAAATAAGTTTGTTTGCCTAACTCAATAGCTTTAGGTAACATTGATAATTTATTTTTCAGTAATAAAACTTGTGAATCATTACTACCATCTCCAACTATATCAAAAGTCAAATCGCCAGTTGAGGCATCAGCAACTGCATTGCTAGTACCATGTTTAGTCAAATATGTGGCAACTGTTAGCGCACAATTTCCACGTGTCATTCAATCAACTTTACATTACACCGATTTGTTTATGTTCCAAAGCTACGTAAATGAAAATTGACATCGTGTTACTTTCGTTTCATTTATTACATTTGCCAAATGAACATTCGATATAATATTGATGAAATAAATAGTGTGGCAAAGCAGTTTTTAGATGAATTTAAAAACAACCGTTGTTTTGCTTTTTTTGCTGACATGGGCAGTGGCAAAACAACTTTTGTGCATGCTTTATGCAAAGCTTTGCTGGTAACCGATAATATTTCAAGTCCAACTTTTTCTATTATCAATGAATATGAAATTCCCAATGCTAACCATAAAATTATTCACATGGATTGGTATCGTTTGAAAAATACAGCAGATGCTATTGAAGCTGGTGTACAAGATGTAATGCAAAATAATAATGATTATATATTTATTGAATGGCCCGAAATTGCAGTAGACTTATTGCCTGCAAACTGCATAAGCGTTTATATAAATTTCATTAGTGAATCAGAAAGAGAAATTACAACTTCCTAAAATTGCTTGCGCTAATAATCCCTTCTTGTCCATTTGGAAGAACAATATTAATTCCAACCTTATCTATTCCATTATACTCAACTTCAATGCCTTCAGATAAAATCATTGAATTTTTATCGAAATTTGTTTGATTAATAATTATTCCATGATAATGATATGCTTCATGGTAATATTTCACCAACATAAAAAACATTGAAACGATTGAAAATGAAAACAAACTAATAGTCACTTTTTTTGAAATCGAAAATTCAAATTTTATTTTTTGGTGGAATAAAATACCCATTGCTATTAAAAATGAAAACAAACTAATAAACGCCCAAAAATTTACTGCGAATAAATTATACACCCATTTCCACCATCGTATAAAAAAGATATCTTTTTGAACATAAATAGGTTCTTTAATTTTATTTTGAGCTAAGGCTAAATTATCTTGAATATTCAAATTTTTTTCTAATTGCAATGCTTTTTTATAGCACCATATTGCCAAACCTATTTTTTCAGTTCTATAAAATGAATTGCCTGCATTGTAATATAAATCAGCTGTTTCATAGCCATCATTTATTAATTGATTATATAATGCCGATGCGCTGTCATACATCTTATTATGGTATAATTGATTTGCTTTTTCAAACATCATATTGCTTACTGCTTTGCTTTCAAAAGCAAACAAGAACAAGAAAAAAGTTATGTAAATAATTTTATGCATTATGACAATTCGTTTTCTAATTTCCCAATTAATTTAAATGCATCACTATATGTTTGGTGCATTTTTAACCTGCCGCTATTAGGAGAATACAATGCCATTTCGCATTCATTGGCAACTCTAAATAATTCAAATTGCAAATCGCTTGAAATCTTTTTTTCTTGCAATTTTTGGCTAGCAATTTCTTTTGATAAATTCGATAGAGGAATATTTAATTTGTCACTTAAATATAACCAAACAGCTTTTGAAGTTTCTTCATAAAATGCACTTTGAGCGGTTTGTTTTAAAAATAATTCAGCAGTTGCTAAACGTTTTAATGCAATTTTATTTGCTCGTTTATTTTTAAATAATATGGTGTTGCTTTGCAATTCATCTTCTTTTCGTTTAAAGAAAACCAAACCAAAATAGGCTAATAATGGAACACCAAATCCTCCCCAATAAATTGGATTTGAAATAAAATTCCATGAAGATTTTTTTACAATATTTTTTGATGATGTGTTTATGTCATGAATGTCTTTTGGCAAACGATGTACAGCGCTTTTTTCTTCTTTTCCTTGTTTAACATGTAATGTGTAAGAAGGAGTAGATAATGTTTTATATTCTTTTACTACAGGATCAAAATATGAAAATTCAGTTGATGGAATGATAATAGTCCCAGATATTCTTGGTGTGAAAGCATAGGTAAATGTTTTATATCCTGCTATCACATCATTCGTATTTGTAATCGTATCCTCTATTTTAGGATCAAAGGCATCCAAATCTTCAGGGAAATTAATTTTTGGAGTCCCTATCATTTTCAAATTTCCAGTGCCACTTACTCTTAATGTAATAGTCGCATTGTCATCGGTTGTCAATTCTGTTTTGTTGATATTGCTTTCAATATTGTATATTCCAATTGCACCGTTGAATGTAGCAGGTTTGTTGGCAATTGGAATATCTGTTACATTAATTTTTACTACTTGACTTTTCAATTTCACAGGAACCGTTTCATATTCATAAGGGTCGTCATTCATCAATGCATCCATCATTTCTTCCATGGTTTGACCATTTGTACTTTGTTGTGTAGTTCTTCGTGCATGAGGTATTTTTACATTGCCTTCTGCTTCAGCAGGATCTAATTCTAATATGCCAGTTTGAGTAGGAAATAAAGCGGTTCGTTTTAATTCTAATACATTCCATTCCTTGCCTTGATAAATTTCTCTTCGAGCTTGAGGAGGATAAGGAATATTGAAATCTTGGCTCCAAAATCCTATCAGCGATGGTCGATTTGTTGGTCGCACATCCATTGGAATTCGGGTGTATAATTTATAACTAACCGTAATTTGTTCCCCTAATGTTGCCGATGTTTTGTTTGGTATGGCTAAAATAAAAATATTTTTATCAATGTCATTTCTTGAAATGAGATTGGGCTGTTGTTGTGGACTAGATTGAGGGAAATTTTGTTGTGGTTGTCGTTGCAGTTGTCGCATCATTTGTTGTTGCTGTTTCAACATGGCTAGCATAGGATCTTCTTCATCATCAAACATGTCGCCAAATGGATCGTTTTGTTGTATTTGTTGTTGACGACGATTAGCAACAGAACCATCAATAATTTCAATGGCAACATTATTTGAACGAATTTGCTTTCCTCCTGACAAGGATGCAATACCGCCAGGAATTACTAATTTACCTTTTCTTTTTGCTTTAAAAACATACGTTAATTCTAAAGATTGTGAAACTTCACCATTTATGATGCTTGCATTATTACTTCTTGATGGCCCATCTATGACTTCAAAATCTGGCATTGGTGCTAATGAAAAACGTTGAGCGTTACTAATATTTTTTAAAATAAATCGTACTTCAAATTTATCTTGAATCCCAACTTTTTGTGCAGCAGGTTGCGTAATAAAAACAGCCTCTTGCGCTTGCAAAATGGTAGCGCTCAATAACAGTAGAAATAATATACTTAAACTAATTTTCATTTTCTGTTCAATCCTCTTGAATATAAAAGCAAATTTAAAGCATGCCACAAAAATACGTGCGTTAAAACTATGTGAAAAAATAATATTGCTATTCTTATTTTTTCACTTCCTTCAACCTGAAACTGTTACAAATTAGTCATTTCTAGCAAAAGTATTTTCATTTGTTTTTGGGCAATTTGTGACAAAATAGTTGAGGTATTGGAATAATCATAAATTTCAGAAAAATGACCTTCTACAGTTACTACTTTAAACACTCGTTCTATGCTTTGTACAACGGCATTAGAAATAATTTCAGTTGAATCTTTTTTACCAAAATTAAATTTGCTCAAAAAAACAAAACAATTTCATTTCCTCCTACTAAACCGTTCGCTAAAAATAAAAAAATGAGTACAGAAGAACCTCTTGTATTTGATAATTTAAAATATATGGCTGTCAAAAAAACACCTAAAATATAGCTATGAAATAGTACCACATTGAAAAACGAAATTTCAATAAATAAATTTGTATTTTGCACTTCTAAAGTTGTTAGAACATGAAAAAAATAATGGTATGTTGTTTGATTGCATTGTGTAGTAAAAATACAAATGCTCAACAAAATTTAACTCCCGAAAAAATGTGGTCATTAGGTCGTGTGGCGCCACAAGGTCTTAGTAAAGATGAATACACAATTTATTACAGTGTTTCCGTTGCCGATACGAAAGAAAATAAAAGCAAAACAAAATTCTATTCAATGCCAGTCACTGGAGGCAATGCGGTAGAAATATCTTCATTGCCAGTGGGTATTAATCCAGTGAAAGACAAAACTTTGGAGAATGCTTCCATTTCTGCTGACGGACGATTAATGATTTTTTCTAAAGAAGTAAAGCTTCAAAAAATAAACGGACAAGACAATTATCCTGAATTACAAAAATCAAATGTGCTTGTTTATGACGATTTAAACCAACGTCATTGGGATACTTGGGAAGATGGTGCATACTCGCATGTATTTGTGGCACAAAACAAAAACGGCATGCCTGCTAATGAAATCGACATCATGAAAAATGAATTATTCGATTGTCCACAAAAGCCATTTGGAGGTGCTGAAGACTTGATGTTTGCACCCGATAGTAAATCGGTCGTTTATGTAACTAAAAAGAAAAGCGGAATGGAATATGCCATTAGCACAAATACTGATATTTACAACTATAATTTAGCAACCTTACAAACAGAAAATTTAACTGAAGGCATGGAAGGTTATGACACCAATCCTGCTTTTAGCAAAGATGGAAACAATATGGCTTGGTTGAGCATGAAACAAGCCAATTGCGAAAGCGATAAAAACGAATTATGGATAATGGATTGGGCAACTAAAACAAAACATAATTTGACAAAAGATTGGGATGAAACCATCAATAGTTTTGCATGGAGTAACGATGGTAAGCAAATTTATTTCATTGCGCCTTTTCATGGTACCGAACAATTATTTGAAGTAACTATCAATGAAGATTTTAACACTGTTGTTCGTCAAATTTCAAAAGGAGCGTTTGATGTCAATGGCATTGCTGCCGAAACGCCTAACTCTGTTATTGTAACAAGAACCGACATGAACCATGCCGTAGAAATTTATTCTATTGAAAAAATATCAGGCGAAATGACACAACTCACACACGTAAATGACGCTGCTTATAACAATATTAATATGTGTGAAGTTAAAGAACGCTATACTTTATTAGAGAATGGAGAAAACTTATTTTCATGGGTAATTTATCCTCCTAATTTCGATTCTACAAAAAAATATCCAACCCTTTTATATTGTCAGGGAGGGCCACAAAGTGCACTTTCACAATTCTATTCTTTCCGATGGAATTTTCAATTGATGGCAAGCCAAGGCTATGTTGTCATTGCGCCAAACCGAACCGGAATGCCAGGTTGGGGAACTAAATGGAATGCTGATATTAGTTTAGATTGGGGAGGAAATCCAATGCGTGATTACCTTGCAGCTATCGACGATATTTCTACTGAATCCTATGTTGATACAGACCGACGTGGTGCTGTGGGTGCAAGTTATGGTGGCTATTCGGTGTTTATGTTAGCGGGTATGCATGAAGGGCGTTTTAAAACATTTATTGCACATGATGGTTTGTTTGACCTAAAAAGCTGGTATGGCACAACCGAAGAATTATGGTTTGCCAACTGGGATATTGGTGGCCCTTATTGGGATCACAAGAACAAAGAAGCACATAAGTCTTATACCGAATTTAGCCCGAGTAACTTTGTTGAATACTGGACTTCCCCAATTTTAATTTATCAAGGAGGAATTGATTTTAGAGTTCCAATTGAGCAAGGATTACAAGCCTTTCAAGCAGCAAAAATAAAAGGATTAAAAAGTCGATTTGTTTATTTACCCGAAGAAAATCATTGGGTTTTAAAACCACAAAATGGATTAGCATGGCAATATGAATTCTACAAATGGTTGAAAGAAACATTGTAAATTAGAGATTAGTAACACTATTTCCATTGATGCAAATGGTGTTACTCATTTTTTAACCATTTTCACTCAATAAAAAAAAGAGATTGCTGAACACAATCTCTTTTTTATTTTTTATAAGAATATAAAACCTATGCTTCTTTTTTATCTGATTCAGGTTTTGCTAACAATGCCTTACGGGAAAATTTAAATTTACCTGTTTTGGGATCCGTTCCCATCAATTTCACTTCTACTTTATCACCTTCTTTAAACACACCGTCCATCGTTTCTAAACGAGCCCAGCTAATTTCAGAAATGTGTAGTAAGCCTTGTTTCCCTGGTAAAAATTCTACAAATGCACCAAATGGCATAATTGATTTTACGGTTGAGTTATAAACCGAACCAACTTCTGGAACAGCTACAATTCCTTTAATCCAAGAAAGTGCTTTATCTAAACCAGCTTTTTCTTTAGAGAAAATTTTAATATGCCCTTTGTTTCCAACTTCTTCAATAGAAACCGTTGTACCTGTTTCACGTTGAATTTCTTGAATAATTTTACCACCTGGCCCAATCACAGCACCAATATACTCTTTTTCAATTTCCATAAACTCCATACGAGGTGCATGAGGTTTCAAGTCGCTTCTATATGCAGGAATACAAGCATACATGGCATCCAAAATATGTAAACGACCTTTGCTTGCTTGCGCTAAAGCAGAACGCATAACGTCCATACTTAAACCATCGACTTTAATATCCATTTGAACACCACAAATACCATTACGAGTACCTGTTACTTTAAAATCCATATCACCTAAATGATCTTCATCACCTAAAATGTCAGTTAAAACTACCCATTTCCCATCGGAAGCACGAGAAATTAAACCCATGGCAACACCAGAAACGTGGTTTGCAATTGGAGCACCTGCATCCATCAATGCCAATGAACCAGCACAAACAGTTGCCATTGATGACGAGCCATTACTTTCTAAAATATCAGAAATGATACGAATCGTGTATGGGAACTTTTCTTTTGCAGGAATTACTTGTTCTAACGAGCGTTGAGCCAAATTACCATGGCCAACTTCTCTACGACCCGGTCCTCTCATTGGCTTGATTTCACCCGTAGAGAATGGAGGAAAATTATAGTGTAGATAGAAGCTAGAATACGCACTTCCATTCGCATCTTCAATCATTTTTTCATCATCAGGAGTCCCTAATGTAACGGTACTCAACGATTGAGTTTCACCACGTGTAAATAAGGCTGTTCCATGTGGAGAAGGTAAATAATCAACTTCCATTTCTAGCGCACGAACTTCATCAGGGGCTCTTCCATCTAAACGAACTTTTTCGTCAATCATCATATTACGGATGACTTCTTTTTCTAAATCGTGGAAATAATGGCCAACCAAAGCAGCATCTTCAGGTGTTAATTCTCCTAAGTGCTCCACAACTTCTTTCGCGATTGCTTTAAAAGCATCGCTTCTGTCATGTTTTGCAGAAGCTGATTTAGCAACTGTGTATACTTTATCTTTTGCAAATGCAGTAATTTTTGCATTCAACTCTTCATTTCTATACGGTTTTGTGTAGTCTCTTTTTGCAGGAGAACCCAACATTTCCCATAATTCTTTTTGTGCTTGAACCTGAATTTTGATTGCTTCATGACCAACTTCAATCGCTTGAATCAAATCTTCTTCGCTACATTCTTTACTTTCACCTTCTACCATCATGATATTTTTTTCAGTAGCAGCAATGATAAAGTCCATATCAGACTCCAACATTTGAGAACGAGTAGGATTGATAATCATTTTGCCATCAATACGAGAAACACGTACTTCTGAAATAATTTCTTGAATTGGAACGTCAGACACTGCTAATGCAGCTGATGCAGCCAATGCAGCTAAGGCATCAGGCATAATTTCTGGGTCAGAAGATACTAAAGTAACTAATACTTGTACGTCACATAAATAATCATCAGGAAATAAAGGACGTAATGCACGGTCAATTAAACGAGAAATTAAAATTTCATTATCACTTAATCTTCCTTCACGTTTAAAAAATGAACCAGGAATACGACCTGCTGATGCAAATTTTTCTTGATAATCGACTGATAAAGGGAAAAAAGATTGTCCAGCTTTTGGTTCTTTGTTGGCTACAACTGTTGCTAATAAAGCACAATTGCCCATTTTCACTAATACAGATCCATCTGCTTGACGAGCTAATTTTCCTGTTTCAATTGTTATTTGGCGACCATCGCCTATGTCGAATGTTTTTGTTTTTAAATTAAACATGGTATATGTTTTTTGAGAGTTAAGGTGTTTAGTTTGGTTTTGGAGTTTTGGTATATATTTAGATAAAATAACATATTACACTCCAAAATCAATCATTATTAGATTGATTACAAAAAAACACCTATAAATGAATTTTTAATGAAATAGAATAGCCCTAAAAAAGCAATTCCCAACCTTTGGAGTTGGGAACACTTTATAAAAGTTATTTTCTTAATCCTAGAGTTACCAATAATGCTCTGTAACCGGTTAGATTTGTTTTTTGTAAATAAATAAGTAAGCTTTTACGTTGTCCTACTAATTGGATTAAACCTCTGTTTGAGTTAAAATCTTTTTTGTTGGTTTGCATGTGACCAGAAATATGTTTGATTCTTTCTGTTAACATTGCAATTTGTGCTTCTGTAGACCCAGTGTTAGTTTCGCTACCACCGTGAGTTTTAAATAATTCTTTTTTGCGTTCGATTGTTAATACTGACATCTTTAAAGTATTAGGGTTTTAAATTTTAATTGACTGCAAAAGTAAGGCATTTTTTAATACTATCCAATTTGTTCCGGGTTTTTCCACAAAATAGATTGATTTAATTATTATTTATGTGATTTTTTTGAATGTGTTTTTTCGTATTTGTTCATTCTAATAGTTTGAGTGTCGTGTCCTAGATAGGTTTATACAAAACCATTGTAAAATGATAGAAAAAAATTATACATTTCTGTTTATTTTCAATACACAAACTCTACAAAATTTTCTGGTGTAATAATTTCAGTTGTTGCATCAGGATAAATATTGGTGAATGCTTTACTAACCGATTTACCGATGCTTTTTGTGAAATATTCCATTTTTCAAGTGTTTCAGTTAATTTTCTATTGTACTCCATATATGCAAAAAGTATCTATTTTTCCGTTATACTGGAAATTAGTAGCGTTTTTGTGCCATTCTCTGCTTCCATTCTCTATAACCGAGCACCGCAATGATAACATAAATCATGGTCAACAGTGATGTTAATTCTAACCCTTTATAAATTTGTAAAGGAATAGCAATGAGGTTTGAAATATTTAATAATATCCAATTTTCTACTTTACGTTTTAGTAATAACCAAGTGCCAACCCAAGCAAAGGCAGATACAGTTGCATCTAAATAAGGAACATTGCTGTCGGTAAATTTATTTAATAAGAAAAAAAGAATTAAAAATGAACTGCCTAATATTCCAATAGCAATAACCCATTCTTTTTTAGTTGTTTTTGAAATTTTTTGTTGGCTTTTTTGTTGCCATAAAACCAATCCTAAAATACTTGCTAATAAATAATATAAATTCAATAAACTTTCGGCATATAATTTAAAATCATAAAAAACATAGGTATAAAAACAAACGCTTACAATGCCTGCATAAAAATTGATCGATTTATTTTTTAGCGCTAAAAAAACTTGTAAAATACCAAATGAAAATGCAATCCATTCAAAAATAGATGTTGCATAAAACTGAGTAATTATATGTTGTACAATAGAGGTGATGAAGTAAAATTAAAGTTTAATTTCTTCTCCAGTGTTATTATCATAAAATTTATATTGCAGAAATTCAAACCCTTCATCTTCTATAATTGTAAAAGCTCCGTAGATTTTTTTCCATTTTGCAAAAATTGAATTCCACAATAAGCCTTTAGTTAAATGCGATTTTACGATTGGATGCACATGTAATTCAAGTTTAGCATTTAAATTTGCCTTCAAATATTTTACATGTTTTTCAATATCATCAATCAATAATTGAGAAGAACGAACTTTTCCTGAACCCTCACAACTTGGGCAAATTTCGCTGGTAGAAATTTTAATTTCTGGGCGCAATCGTTGTCGTGTAATTTGTAACAATCCAAATTTAGAAAGTGGCAAAACACTGTGTTTTGCTCTATCTTCTTTCATTAAATCCTCTACACAAGCAGCAATATCACGTCTATTATCGGCACTTTTCATGTCAATAAAATCGACAATAATAATACCTCCAATATCACGTAATCGCAATTGACGAGCTATTTCTTTAGCTGCCTCCATGTTGGTATTTAAAGCAGTTTCTTCTTGATTTTCGTTTGAAAATTTATGCCCACTGTTGACGTCCACTACGTGTAATGCTTCGGTGTGTTCAATAATTAAATAGCCTCCACTCTCCAACATCACTGTTTTGCCAAACGAAGATTTTACTTGTTTTGAGATGCCGAAATGATCAAAAATTGTAGCTCCATTATTATATAAACTCACGATATTTTCTCTACCGGGCGCTACATTAGCGATATACTCTTTTGCTTCTTTTACAATGGAACTATCATTCGCTACAATTTTATTGAAATCTTTGTTTAATAAATCTCGTAATAAGGAAGTCGTTTTATTTTGTTCACTCAATATTTTTTGAGGAGGCGTTGCCCCTTTCAAATTAAATTGAATGGACTTCCAAGCATCAATAATTTGCAATAAATCTTTATGTAATTCAGCTGTACTTTGTCCTTCGGCTGCTGTACGAACAATAACACCAAAATTATTGGGTTTTATACTTTCAATAATTCGTTGTAGTCGCTTGCGTTCTTCAGTTGAATGAATTTTACGAGATACATTTACAAAGTTATTGAATGGTGTAACCACAATAAACCGACCAGGCAATGAAATTTCACAGCTAATACGAGGACCTTTAGACGAAATAGGTTCTTTAAGTATTTGCACTAACAAACGGGGTTTGTTTATTACAACTTCATTAATTTTCCCTGTTTTTATAATTTCTGGTTCTAATTGAAATTTAGAAAAATCAAAATCTGAGTGTTGTTTTTCAGTAATTGACATTTCGGTAAATTTTACCAAACTTTTAAAATAGGGGCTTAAATCGGTGTAGTGCAAAAAAGCATCCTTTTCGTGTCCAATGTCCACAAAAACAGCATTTAAACCTGGCATTAGTTTTTTAACTTTGCCAAGATATAAGTCGCCTACATTAAATTGACCTCCTGAATTATCGTAATGTAATTCTACTAGTTTTTTTTCTTCTAATAAGGCAATTTCAATTCCGGCTTCGGATGATTGAATGATGAGTTCTTTGTTCAAAACTTTATAAAAGGTTTCTTACAACAATAATCACTCGCATACACTAACAAGTTACTAGTAGTGAAACCACTAGTAATTTGAGGAGAATACTGTTACAGGAAGAAATTATTTCTTCTTATGACGATTCTTTCTTAAACGTTTTTTACGTTTGTGGGTAGCGATTTTATGTCTTTTACGTTTTTTTCCGCAAGGCATGATGAAAATGTTTTTTGTTAAAAAATATTGTTTACTTAAATGTCTTAATGTAGTTATCTATTTCTTTGGTAAAATCTGGATTTTTTACTAAAACTTTGCACTTTTCAAAAAGCTCAATTGCTTTTTGTTTGTCACCTAAACCTTTATAGGCTTCGGCTAAAAAATACATAGCTTCCGTATTATCCGGTCTTAATGAAAGAACTAGTTCTAATCTTTTTTTGGCTTTATCAAATTGTCCAGACTGTATGGCTAATTTACCTAAGATAATATTAGCAGGAATGTTAGTACTGTCGTTTTGAGTTATTTCTCGTAAGAGAGTTACACCCTTCATCGTTTCACCAGTTCCCTCTGTGTAACAAGTAGCTAAAGCTATTTTTGTGTCAATGTTTGTAGGATTTAGCTCAATTGCTTTTTCAAAACAACTAATCGCTTCTACAGCCTGCCACTTTCTTATTGATGGTTCTTCGGTTTTTTGAAGAAGTGCCACAAATAGATTTCCAGCAAATGTGACACTTTTTTCTGTATTTTCCAAAAAAGCTCCCTTTTTATAATAATTAGCCGCCATATTAAGGTCTTTTTGGGCTTCCCAAAACTCGGCAATATCTTTATAATCTAAGGCAGTATTGCTTTTTGTGGCTGATTGAGTTAAATTATTTGCTTTAATTTTATTTTCATCAGAAAGTTTCGCAATAGCGTCATTTGTATATTTTGTAAAATCTAAATCAACAATTTGAGCTGAAGGATTCATACCTGAAGTTGGACCTCCCTCACCAGCTTGATGCTGATGTTCACTTGTTGGCCCATTTGAATCTGTTTTTTTAGAACCGATCATGTCCCCGAAAAAATAAAGCGCTGTAAATAAAATTACAGCCCCTATAATTAAAAATAGTTGTTTTTTTTGCACTTTATATGTTATAATTTATTCGATTAATCTAAAACGTCTTCTTTAACTGCTACAATATTAGACGTATTTAATTTTTTAACTTCATCTACGAATTCTTTTGCAGGTTTAAATGATGGCACATAATGTTCAGGAATATAAACTGAAGTATTTTTTTTTATATTTCGCCCCAATTTTGCTGCTCTTTTTTTGGTAATAAAGCTTCCAAATCCTCGAATATATATATTTTCTCCATCAATCAATGTGTCTTTAACGTTTACAAAAAAACTTTCTAATGTTACCAAAACATCAACTTTAGGAATACCTGTTTGATCAGATATCATGTTTATTAAATCAGCCTTCTTCATAGTAGTAGTATTTATTTATTATATATATTTGACAAAATTAAATCTTTTTTTTTATTTTTTATTGATTTTTTTTGATTTTTAACTCATATTCAATTGTTTAAAGAGCTATTACTTCATTGGGACAAAACGAGTAATCATCGCACAATGCCATGGAAGGGCATTAATGATCCTTATAAAATATGGATTAGTGAAATTATTTTACAACAAACTAGGGTTGAGCAAGGAGCTGTTTATTACCATAAATTAATTGAAAAATACCCTTCTGTTTTTGATTTAGCAAATGCTGATGAACAAGAACTTTTTTCTATTTGGCAAGGTTTAGGTTATTACAGTAGATGTCGAAATTTGCATGAAACAGCAAAAATAATAGTCGCTAATTTTAACGGCATATTTCCAAATAAACATGAAATTATTATCACATTAAAAGGTATTGGAGATTATACTGCTGCTGCAATTGCTTCATTTGCATTTAATTTGCCATTTGCTGTGGTTGATGGAAATGTAGTTAGGGTGTTGAGCAGAATTTTTATGATTAGTGAAAATTATTATACAACTAAAGGGAAAAAATATTTTTTAGAATTTAGCAACACTCTTTTGGATAAAACGCAACCTGCAAAATACAATCAAGCGATTATGGATTTTGGTGCAACCATATGCAAGCCCCGAAATCCACATTGCAATGATTGCCCATTTATTGATATGTGCAAATCTTTTGAACTTAATAAAATAGTCGATTTCCCGATAAAAAAAGACAAAATAATTCATAAAAAAAGGCATCTTCATTTTTTTGTAATTGAGGATAAACATCATATTTATATCACTTTACGAACTGAAAAAGATATTTGGCAAACACTGCACACTTTTTATTTAATTGAGTCGGATTCTGAAACAATTTCAATCAATGAAAAAGAATTTAATTTTAGGCTTTCTTCTGAAATGGTCCCTCAAATATTTAATCAAACATTATCTCATCAAAAAATAATAGGCTATTTTTATTTATTTTCAAGCGATTTATTTTCAAGTTCTTTTTTAAAAAAACTTCAAAAAATAAATAAAAAAGCCATTTCTCAATATGCTTTTCCTCGTATAATAATTTCTTTTTTTGAAAAAAATAATTATCTTTAATGTATAATTTTTGAGGTTTATTTAAAAATAAGTAAATTATGAGAGGTGTTAATCATGTTTTTTTAATTGGGAATTTAGGGAAAGACCCAGAAATTCAATATATCGATGGGGAAATTCCTGTTGCTAAATTTCCGCTAGCAACCACTGAAACCTATAAGGATAAAAAAGGGGTAACGATTCCACAAACCGAGTGGCACAATATTGTGCTCTGGAGAGGCTTGGCTGAATTAGCTGCTAAATATTTACACAAGGGCAGTTTAGTGCATATTGAAGGCAGTTTACGCACTCGCTCTTGGGAAGATAAAGATAAAAATAGGCGTTTCATGACTGAAATTGTCGCAACTAACTTAGTTATGTTGGATAAAAGAAAATCAGATACAGAAGTTAGTATTGATGACTTTATAAGCAACATTGAAGAATCTACTTCAGATGATTTGAACAGCGAACTCCCTTTTTAATTATATTTGCACTTTAAAGAATAGAAAAAATCTATTTATATCTTAACGAAAACATACAATTTTGGACCCTGATTCGGTAAACTTTATATTATTAAGCACAGAAAATCTTGGAATTTCTACTGAGGTTATTTTAGGAATTATCATTTTTGTTTTACTTTTTTTTACTGCATTAATTTCTGGTTCGGAAGTAGCGCTTTTTTCTTTGTCTTCAAAAGATATTAACTATATGAAGCAAAAGGAAGACAATAGCTACAACGCAGTTTTAGAGCTCATTGAACACCCAAAAAGATTATTAGCTACTATTTTAATTGCCAATAATTTTTTAAGTATTGCTGTTATTATAAGCACCAATTTATTGTTTAATAGTTTGATAAATATGGAGGCTCTTTATCCAAATCATGAACCTCAATTTTATACCTTATTAAATATAATCATACAAGTAGTTTTAGTCACTTTTTTCTTGGTCCTTTTTGGGGAAGTTTTGCCTAAGGTATATGCTACTCAAAACAATATGCGCTTGAGTGTGTTTACCGCTCCAGCGATCAAATTTTTAGATAATTTATTGAGCCCTTTGAGTAATTTTTTAGTTAATTCAACTTCTTTTATTGAACGAAAACTAGCAAACTCCAAAAAGAATGAAATTAGCAATGAAGATTTTGAAAATGCAATAGAATTAACCGTTGGTCACTCTGCCACTAAAGAAGAAAAAAATATTTACAAAGGCATTGTAAAGTTTGGTGAAATTTATGTAAAACAAATTATGAGAGCCCGTATGGATGTTTCTGCATTAAATTATAATTGGAACTTTTCTCAAGTAAAATCCTATATTATTGAAACTGGTTTTTCAAGGTTGCCTGTATATCAAGACAGTTTAGATGAAATAAAGGGGATTCTTTATACTAAAGATATTTTAGCGCATATTGATGAAGATGCTGCTGATTGGCATAAATTAATTCGAGCGCCTCATTTTATACATGAGACTAAATTAATAAAACCTCTTTTAAAAGAGTTTCAACAAAAACGAAACCACATGGCTATTGTCGTTGATGAGTTTGGTGGCACTTCGGGCATAGTAACCTTAGAAGATATTGTGGAAGAGATTATTGGTGAAATTAAAGATGAATTTGATGAAGAAGATTTATTAGCTAAAAAAATTGACGATAATAATTATCTTTTTGAAGGTAAAACATTAATTAATGATGTTTGTCGAATTCTTGCAATTCCTGTGGAAATTTTTGAAAAAGTTAGAGGCGAAAGCGACTCATTAGCTGGTTTGGTCCTTGAGATTGCTGGTAAATTTCCTGCTCAAAATGAAACTGTTTATTTTGAAAACTTTGGCTTTACCGTGGTGCAATTAGATAAAAGAAGAATTCAAAAAATAAAATTGACGATAAACTCAAAAGAAATTATTGAAGATTAACACAATAATTTTATACATAATTCGTTCACTATTATTCAATTAAAAATTAGTGTACAAATTAGGTACTAAATTTTACACTATTTAATTCGCTGTAACTTCGTTATCAGTTAACTTTGATTAATTCAATTTTTTGTAAAATGAAAAAAAGTATTTTTATATTTAGCTTGTTGCTTGGTTGTGCCTCGTTGCATTCTACTGCACAAATAAAGCAATCTACCATTGACAATTTTACAGTTTCTAAAAGTGCAAAAGATTTACTCTCTACTCAAGCTGAAAAGGTAAATGAAGATGAATTATTTGTTGTTCAAAAAGTAAAATTAAATAATTACTCGTTGCCAATAGTGACGTTAAAAGACATAAAAACGGTGTCCGTTTTAAGCAACATAGTAAAAGATAAAACAAAAATCCCTACCAACTTCGAACCTAAAATTTATATTTCCAAAGAACGGAAAAATGCAATCGCTATCATTTTAGTTCCACAATATATTCAAAATCTAGATGGTTCAATTACTAAATTAGTTGACTATAAATTAGATGTTCAAGAAACAAATACCAATGCATTAAATAAAACTACGGGCGCAAGGATTTATGCAAACAACTCAGTATTAGCAACTGGAGATTGGTATCAAATTTCCGTTACAGAAAATGGAGTTTATAAAATATCTTTTGATTTTTTAAATAGTTTAGGCTTAAACGCAAGCGCTATTAATCCAGCAAATATTCGATTATTTGGCAATGGAGGAGAAATGTTAGCTGAAGACAATGCCGTATTTAGAAATGACGATTTGGTGGAAAATTCCATACAAGTTGTAGATGGTGGCGATGGGAAAATGGATCAAGGAGACTACATTTTATTTTATGCCAATGGTCCCCACTCCATCATTAAGGACTCTGTAAAAAAACTATTTGCACATCAATATAATATTTATAATGAGGCCAGTTATTATTTTTTAAACTTTGATAAAGGAGCCGGAAAAAGAATCCAATTAGAAAATACGCCTACTACTTCTACTCAAATAGTAACTTCTTTTAATGAATTTCAATTTCATGAAAAAGACTCTGTTAATATTGGACGATACGGAAAAATGTGGTGGGGTGATGAATTAAATGATTTGCCAGGCAGAGCCCTCAATAAATCATTTTCATTTAACATTCCCAACATCGATTTATCTACTCCAATCACTATTTCTACTCAAATAGGAGGCATTCAACGAACCTCTGCTTCTAACTTATCGTTATCTGTAAATGGGCTCCCATTTACGCCCTTTTATTTTAGTCCTTTTGGATATGAGTTTTACGATCCACAAATACGAGTATTAAATGAATCCAAAACAACATTAGTCAATTCATCTTCGATAATATTAAATTATAATTTTACCAAAGGCGGCTCAGAAGCTGTTGGATTTATTGATTATATCCGCATAAATGCTAGACGAAATTTAATATTTAATGGCTATTTAAACTTCGCCGATTGGAATTCGGTAGGTGCCGGAAATGTTGCAAATTATCAAATTCAAAATGCCAATGCGAACATCAAAATTTGGGATGTTACCAATCCGCTTCAACCTACGTTAATGAGCAGCACGTTAAATGGCACGCTTCTTTCTTTTAATCAAAAAGCTGATTTTTTACACCGATTTGTAGCAACAGATGGCTCTTCCGTTTTCACACCAAAAAGTATAGGAAAACTAAGCAATCAAAATTTACATAACCTCACCAATAAAGAATACATTGTTGTTAGTCATCCTGCATTTATTTCAGAAGCGAGGCGTTTGGCACAACACCACATCGACAAAAGAGGATATAAAACAATTGTAGTTACTCCTCAAGAAATTTACAACGAATTTTCATCTGGCTCACAAGACATTTCAGCAATAAG
>JBILBN010000141.1:0-2631 GCA_044353665.1 Chitinophagaceae bacterium
TGTGATAAATATTAATCCATTTAGTGTTGATCCTAAAATGGGATTAGAATTTGGCTATAATAATTTATTTTTCATAAGAGCCGGAATTGGTGGTTTTCAAAGAGTTTTTAAGGATGAAGACACCACCAATACCCAAAAAAGAACGATGTTTCAACCAACATTTGGTGTAGGTGTAAAAATTAATCAAATAGCGATTGATTATGCTTTTTCAAGTTTAAATGTAGAGAATAATCCAATTTACAGTCATTTTATTTCATTGAAATTAAATATTAATAAAAAAGGCTCCAATTACGGTATTGCAAATACGGATATTGATTACAGAGCAAGACAAATTAATAAAAAAATAAACAAAACAATTAAATAATCAAATAACTTATGAAAAAGAAAATAATATTATTTGCAGTTGTGCTCGTTTGTTTAACAAATTTTCAATCTATTGCACAAACATTTGGTAACGAATGGATTAATTATAGTCAAACCTACTTTAAATTTAAAGTAGCCAAAGATAGTATTTACAGAATCCCTATTGCTGCATTAACTGCATTAGGAATGCCCTCAACTGTGGAAGGTGCAAACTTACAACTCATCAGAGATGGGCAAGAAATGCCAATTTTTGTAAGCTCAAATACGGCCTTAACGTCGGTTGATTATATAGAATTTTTTGGTGAAAAAGCGAATGGCAAATTAGATGCTTTGTTGTATAAAAATATCAATTTGCAATTAAATCCTGATATTAATTTGATTTCTGATACGGCTTTTTATTTTTTAACATATAATGCGTCAACTACAAATAAGCGTTACAATTTTAGAACAAATAATGTGACCAATCCTCCTTTGAAAGAAGATTATTTTTGGAATAAAATAAAAATTAATTACAGAGGTGAATTTTCAGCAGGCAAATCATCAGACGATGGAGCACAAACAAATCCAGCATTGTATAATTTAAACTCTTCACAATATGAAGAAGAAGGCTATGTTAAAAAGTTTACAAATGCAAAAGATTCCATAATTATTGCTTGTAATAATCCTTATAAAGTAGTTGGAGGCCCATTTGCTTATTTCAAATCATCTATCGTAGGTAAAAATTTCTTTACAAACCATCAAATGAAAATTTATGCAAATAATAATTTAATTGCTGATTCATCCTACGGCTCATTTGATATTAAACGATTTAATTTAGTCGTACCCATGAGTTATTTAAATGCCCAAAATAAAATTACTTTACGATATGAACCTGTGCTAAATGTAAATGATCGATTTGGTATATCTAGTTTAGAATTTAGATACCCAAATATTTTTAATTTTGAAAATAAGCCTTTTTATATTTTCGAGCTAGAACCTAAATTCACGGACTACTATTTAGAAATTGCAAACTTTAATTTCGCTGCGGTATCTCCGAAACTCTATGATTTAACTGAAAATGAATACATAATTGGAGATATTTCTACTGCTGGAATTGTAAAATTTGTGATACCAGCATCCACTTCATTAAAAAAACTGGTATTAATTAATCAATCTACAACCTTATTTGCAAATGTTGTGGGCTTAGAAAAAATTACATTTAAAAATTATACATTACCAACAAATCAAGGAGATTATATTATGCTTACACATAAAGCATATACTGATGATGGAAATGGAAATGATTACGTGAATGAATATAAAACATATAGAGAATCTGTGAATGGGGGTGCTTACCAAGTTTCACTTGCATATACCTCAGATGTTTATAATGAATTTGGTTATGGATATGATTACAGTACGTTAGCTATCAAAAACTTTTTAAATTATGCTAAAAATAATACTACTTGGTCCATTAAACCTAAACAAGTATTTATTATAGGGAAAGGTATAAATTATTATGATTATTTAAAATACAAGTCTTCTTCATATTCATTGTATCCCTTTTATGCAATTCCATCTTTTGGACAACCTTGTTCTGATTTAATGTTTACTGATTTTACAAAAACAAGTAGACCTGAAATTCCAATTGGTAGATTGTCTTCTTTTAATGGTGCCGATATTAAAATATATTTGGATAAAGTAAAAGATTACGAAGCAGAATTGAATAATTATTCAAATCAAAATAGTTTGAATAAACTATGGCAAAAAAGAGTTTTGCATATAGCAGGAAGCAAAAATTTAGTTGAACAATTACCCATCGTAAATTCTTTAGAAATACAAAAAAAGATTATTGCATCTCCTTTTTTTGGTGGGCAAACGACTATCATCAAAAAAGGATCCACTTCATCAGTAGAAACAATAAACAGTAATTTAATTGATCAGACGTTAAAAAATGGGGTTAGTATAATTCAGTTTTTTGGACACTCTTCCTCCTCAACTTTAGATTATAATTTAGACTTGCCCGAAAAATTAACTAATTATAAAAAATATTTTACGCTTATTGCCAACGGTTGTAATGCTGGCAACATATTTGAAACCACAGGTCAAAAATTATTGAGTGAACGTTATGTTTTAGTCCCGAATGCAGGTGCAATCGCATTTATTTCGAACGTAAACACTGGTTTTTCTGGTACTTTAGGAACCTATACAGATAGTTTATATGCTCATTTTGCGTATAATTCTTATGGTAAAACGATAGGAGAGCAATTGCAAAAAAATGTGTACAAT
>JBILBN010000002.1:0-81088 GCA_044353665.1 Chitinophagaceae bacterium
AAAAATATTATTATTCGAAAAGAAATTGGCTCCATAGACTTTTTTTAAATTCATTTTTGGATTAATTAATGAATCTTTTCTTAATGAATCTTTTAGTGCTTTCATAGAGTCTATTTTAGAAAACTCCATGGTACTATTTAAATAACGTTGATAATCTGGATCATTTTTATATAAATCTTGCAATTGTGCTTCAGGAGAATTCATGTCTTTCAATTGATTCCGAATGGCGTCCTGATTTTGAATAGAATTTATATTTTGATTAGAGGCATCATTTTTTGATTGCTCTTTTTGAGAATTTTTAGAGGATTTATCATCTGTTCCCTTGTCACTTGTATTAGAAGTTGGTGTATATGGCCCATCATACGGATTTTGATAAGGGTTTGTGCTATATGGATGGTCATTATTTCCTATTTGCGCATTCATTATAAATGGCAACAACAACAATAAACATATTATTAACTTCTTCATACTTCTTATAATCCCTCAAAAATAGTAAAATTATTTTAACTCCTTTCTTTTATTGATACAAAAAGGCTGTTAAACTCATTCCATGTAGTTTCTACAACTTCTTTTGCAGATAAAATATTATTCATCATTGAGGAGACTTGGCCTATTTCTAATTCTCCTTCAACTAAATCGCCTTCAAACATTCCTTTTTTTGCTCTTGCTTTTCCTAAAATTTCTTTCAAGCTTTCTATTGTCTCACAATGGTCTTCTGCTATTTTTACTTGATTATAAAATTCATTTTTCAATAAACGTACTGGAGTTAATTTCTTTAACATCAATTCAGTATCTCCTTCTGTTGCCTCAATAATGCTATTTTTAAAATTAACATGACTTGATGCCTCGTGCGTGCAAACAAATCGACTACCCATTTGAACACCTTCTGCGCCTAATATCATTGCGGCCATCATTGCTCTTCCATCTCCTATTCCACCAGCTGCAATTAAAGGAATATCTAATATATCTCTTACAGCAGGAATAAGACACATTGTAGTTGTTTCTTCTCTTCCATTATGTCCACCTGCTTCAAATCCTTCAGCAACAACTGCATCCACTCCAGCATCTTGGCATTTCAATGCAAATTTAGAACTTGAGACTACATGTGCCACTTTAATGCCATTCTCCTTCAATATTTTCGTCCATGTTTTAGGATTGCCAGCTGAAGTAAAAACAATTGGAACTTGATATTTAATAATCAATTCTACATGTTTCTCAATATCAGGATATAGTAAAGGCAGATTTACGCCAAATGGTTTATCGGTAGCTTGTTTACATTTTATTAAATGTTCTTCTAAAACATTAGGATACATACTTCCAGCTCCTATTAAACCCAACCCTCCAGCATTGCTCACTGCTGATGCCAATTTCCATCCAGAAGCCCAAATCATTCCTCCTTGAATGATTGGATAATTGATTTCAAATAATTGTGTAATTCTATTTTCAAATAAATTTCTATCTGCCGAAAAATGCCCAAAATGTTTCATTAATATTCTTTTTTAGCTTAAATCAATTTCTGTATTATCTCCAATATTTAAACTTTGGCTGTTGCCTTTAACCATAGCATCGCTTCCAATTAAAGATGAATGCAAAACTACTTTTTCTAATATTGAATAGGAACCAATAATTGAATCAGTAACCATAGAATTTCGAATAATTGCATTTTCTCCAATGGTCACATTTGGACCAATAATTGAATTTTCAATTTCACAATTTTTAGCAATACTTACTGGATGTATAATAATTGTATTATCAAAAAAAGGAATTTCTTCTGAGGCATATTCTACTTTACTTAAAAGCGTTGCATTGGTTTCTAAAAGTGTTTCTTTTTTACCACAATCAAACCAATTATTTACATGAAAAACACGCATTTCAACACCATTTTTTAACATTGAGTCTAAAACACTCGTCAAGTGGTATTCTTCATTAGTGGTATAATTTTCTTTTTCAAGAATATCAAACATTTTTTTTGTTTCCACGATTTTATAAACGCCCACCAAGGCTAAGTTAGATTTTGGAATTTTGGGTTTTTCGACAACTTCTTTTACAATTCCTTCTGGAGTAATTTCAGCTACACCAAAGTCTCGTGGATCATCTACTTTTTTTACACCCAGTAATGATTGTTTACTTTCTAAAACTTCTTTTAAATCATAATCGCAAATAGTATCTCCATAAACAATAAGCATTTCTTCATTTTCGCCAATGAATTCTTTGGTTAAATAAATTGCATGGCCAGTTCCAGAGCGTTCTTCTTGCACTATAAAGCGAGCGTTTATTTGAGGATAATTTTCCTCAACATAATTTTTTATTTTTTCGCCTAAATAACCAATGATAAATATAAAATCAGTTTGACCAGCTTCAATAAACTCATCAATAATAAAACTCAATATCGTTTTACCAGCCAAATGAATCAATGGCTTGGGTTGTGTGTAGGTATGTGGACGCAATTTTGCACCAGCACCAGCTACAGGAATGACTATTTTCATAATTTTTTGAATGTTTATAGGAAACAAATTTATATCATTTATCTTTATCGCCTAAATAGAATTATAAACATGCAAGCTGATAAAGAAATTTTCTCCCTGATTCAAGAAGAGTTTAACAGACAACAACACGGCATAGAGCTTATTGCATCTGAAAACTTTACAAGTGAACAAGTTATGAGGGCTATGGGAAATGTTATGACAAATAAATATGCCGAAGGATATCCAGGAAAACGATATTATGGCGGATGTGAAGTGGTCGACAAAAGTGAGCAACTCTGTATAGATAGAGCAAAAGCAATTTTTAATGTAGATTTTGCGAATGTTCAACCACACTCCGGAGCGCAAGCAAATGCGGCTGTAATGTTAGCTTTATTAAAAACTGGAGACAAAATATTAGGACTTGATTTAAGTATGGGTGGCCATTTAACACATGGCAGTGCTGTTAATTTTTCTGGAAAATTATATCAACCATTTTTTTATGGCGTTAAAAAAGAAGATGGTTTAGTGGATTATGATATGATGGAACAAATTGCGTTACAAGAAAAACCTAAATTAATTATTTGTGGCGCTTCTGCTTACAGTAGAGATTGGGATTATGTTAGAGTGCGTGCCATTGCCGATAAAATAAATGCATTGGTACTTTGCGACATGTCGCACCCAGCAGGATTAATAGCCAAAGGGTTATTAAATTCTCCTTTCGAACATTGCCATATTGTGACTTCTACTACGCATAAAACACTACGTGGCCCAAGAGGCGGAATTATTTTAATGAAAACTGATTTTGAAAACCCAATGGGAATAACTAATCCTAAAGGTGAAATCAGAATGATGAGCGATTTATTAAACTTAGCTGTTTTCCCTGGTACGCAAGGTGGTCCTTTAGAGCATGTTATTGCCGCAAAAGCAGTTGCATTTCATGAAATTATGCAAGATGATTTTATGACCTATTCAAAACAAGTTGTATCCAATGCAAAAGCAATGGAAATCGCTTTCAAAGAATTAAATTACGATATAATTTCTGGTGGAACAGACAATCATTTATTATTAATTGATTTGCGAAACAAAAATATTTCTGGCAAAAAAGCAGAAAATACATTAGTTAAAGCAGACATAACCATCAATAAAAACATGGTTCCTTTCGATGACAAGTCTCCATTTATTACCTCAGGCATTCGTATAGGCGTTCCTGCAATCACTACTCGAGGTTTAAAAGAAAATGACATGAAAACAGTTGTTAATTGGATAGATTCAATTTTAATGAATATTGAAAATGAACAAAACATTGCAAAAGTAAAAGGAGAAATTAATGAGTTTATGAATCAATTTACGCTATACCCAAAGTGGAAAATCTAGTTTTTTTTTAAAAAAAAACGTATTTATATTAAACAAAAAAAGGCTTTACTAAAACTACAGCCTATTTTTTATTATTTCATCCAATCTTGGTCTTATTCTTCCTTGTTTCGATTTGTTAAAAATCATACTGCCTTTATCGATGCCTTTGCGTAATATTTTTTGTTCTTCTTCGGGTAAATTAATGACATCAACACATTCTTTACTACAACAACCTTGCATATTGGTTTTGCATGAATCACACTGTATAAACAATAAATGACAAGCTTGATTTTCGCAGTTTACATGCATGTCGTTTGGTTCGCCACATTGATGGCAATGTGCAATCACATCTTCTGATATGCGCTCCCCTCTCCGTTCATCAAAAACAAAATTTTTGCCGATAAATTTATTCTCAACGCCTTGCTCTTTTGCTGTTTGTGCATAATGAATAATTCCACCCTCAATATGATAAACATTTTTAAACCCTTTATGTTTCATGTAAGCACTTGCTTTTTCGCAACGAATACCGCCTGTACAATACATAACAATGTGTTTATCTTTATTGTCTTTTAGCATATCTACTGCCATAGGCAATTGCTCTCTAAACGTATCTGAAGGAATTTCGATGGCATTTTTAAAATGACCAACTTCGTATTCATAATGATTACGCATATCCACAACCACCACGTCTTCTTTCTCAACTAATTCATTATAATCTTTCGCTTTTAAATAAACACCTGGTTTAGAAGCATCAAATGTATTATCGTCTAAACCATCAGCAACTACCTTATCACGAACTTTTATTTTCAACACAAAAAATGATTTACCATCGTCATCAACCGCAATATTGAATCGAAGATGTTCAAATGCTTTTATAGAGTTTATGTAGGTTTTAAAATTTTCTAAATTTATCGTAGGCACACTAATTTGGGCATTAATGCCTTCTTGTGCAATATAAATTCGACCAAATACAAGCAGTTTGTTAAGATATCGATAAAGCGTATCTCTAAATTCTTGAGGGTCTTCTATCGAAAAATATTTATAAAACGAAATGGTGGTTCGGGGTTCGGTTTCCTCCATTAATTTTATACGCAATTCATCGTGCGAAATTCGATTGTGTAGTACAGACATAATTTATAGTTTAAGATCGCATGCAAGGCGAACAAATGATTAATTATGGCGCAAAAGTAAGCTTTTCTACCAAGTAGATAAATTGATATTTGTCAGTTTTTGAAAATAATATTTTTGAATAAAATTATTCTTTTTACTTTTGAAGCCAAATGAAAACGAAAGAACATATTTCACCTGATGTAGACATAGACGTTGACTTACTAGAGGAGCATGAATTTCCTTTTAATTTAATCGTTTGGAACGATGATGTAAATTCGTTTGATTGGGTAATAGATACCTTAGTAAAGGTTTGTGGGCATGAGCCAGAACAAGCTGAACAATGCACCATGTTAATTCATTTTAAGGGAAAATGCAGTGTTAAAAATGGCAGTTACAGTACGTTAAAAACAATGAAAGATGCCATCACAGAAAGAGGTATAAATGCTACCGTTGAAGAAATGGCGTGTTAATTTTTTTCATGGCTGGCTATTATCTTTTAAATGAACAATTGTATTTCCCTCCTGTTTCGCAAGCAAACAAAGAGGGATTTTTAGCATTTGGGGGCGACTTATCTACAGAAAGATTATTGCTAGCGTATCGTTCGGGCATATTTCCTTGGTATAATGAAGATGAACCCATTATTTGGTGGAGCCCAGATCCTAGATGTGTGCTTTTCCCCAATAAATTGCGCATTAGCAAAAGCATGCATCAAGTGATCAAAAAAGGCGCATTTCGATTTTCTATAAATGAAGCATTTGCGCAAGTAATAAAAAACTGTCAGCAAACCAAACGAAAAGACAGCAATGGAACATGGTTGAATAATGAAATGATTGAAGCGTACAACAGCCTTCATCAACAAGGATTCGCATACAGTGCAGAATGTTGGTTAGGCGATGAACTCGTTGGTGGTTTGTATGGCATCAAACTTCAAAAAGTATTTTGTGGTGAAAGCATGTTTAGTTTAAAAAGCAATGCAAGCAAGTTTGCATTTATACATTTTGTGCACCTAATGCAAAAAGAAGGTATTGAGGTCGTTGATTGCCAAATTTCGAATCCTCATTTGGAAAGTTTGGGCGCAGAAATGATTCCAAGAAGTCAATTTTTACGTTATTTGTAATTTTTTTATTGAAAATAATATAATTTCGCTAAGATTGAATAGCAAAATAGGTATAAATCAAGTGTAAAAATCTATTTTTTAGTTTTTTTTGAAAATATCACACTAATTATTTTTTACATATAAAAATTTAAGTTACTTTTGCAATCCCAAAAATAAATTAAAGTAATGGCTCGTATTTGTCAAGTAACAGGAAAAACTCCATTGAAAGGAAACAAGGTTTCTTTTTCTAATAAAAAGAGTATTCGTCGATTTATGCCAAATCTACAAAAGAAACGTTTCTTTTTAGTAGAAGAAGATAAATGGATCGTTTTAAAATTAACAACAGACGCTATGCGTACTATTAATAAACAAGGTTTGTTCAACGTCGTAAAAAGATTACGTGCTGAAGGTCAAAAAATCTAAGTCCAAACAATAAAAAATAACTAAAATGGCAAAAAAAGGCAATAGAGTTCAAGTAATATTAGAATGTACAGAACATAAAGATTCAGGTTTACCTGGAACAAGTCGTTACATTACTCAAAAAAATAAAAAAAATACTCCTGAGCGTATTGAGTTGAAAAAACTTAATCCTATCATGAAAAAATATACTGTTCACAAAGAAATTAAATAATTAAACCATGGCAAAAGCAGCTTCAAAAAACTCGAAAATTAAAGATTTAAAAGCTTCAGCAGAAGCTAAAAACTGGACAAAAGTAATTCGTGCAGTTCGTAGCCCAAAAACTGGCGCCTATACTTTTAAAGAACAAATTATTCACAAAGAAAAAGTGCAAGCGCATTTAGCTGGTAAATAATTTTCAATAAATATTATTGAAAAAAGCTACTCAAATGAGTAGCTTTTTTTATTTCCATATTTCTAACCAGATTTTTTTTTGCTTGTCAATAAAAAATTCAATAGCCATTTTTTATTCTTAATCCATTGCAGAGAAATTAAAAATAAGTGCGTAAAAAAAGAGTAGTCGTGAAACTACTCTTTTTTTATAGTGACCTATTGATTACAAATTCCCTCTAGCGTGTTGTTCTAGTTCTAAAGCTTCAAACAAAGCTTTAAAGTTTCCTTTACCAAAGCTTTTTGCTCCTTTTCGTTGAATAATTTCAAAAAACATAGTAGGCCGATCTTCTACTGGTTTGGTAAAAATTTGAAGCAAATAGCCTTCTTCATCTTTATCAATTAAAATGCCTAGGTCACTTAATGGTTTTAAATCTTCGTCAATTTTACCAACTCGATCTAATACTGTTTCATAATACGTAGCAGGAATTTTTAAAAACTCAACGCCTCTATTTTTTAAATCGGTAACGGTCTCAATGATGTTATGGGTAGCAACCGCAATATGTTGAACGCCTTCACCTTCATAAAAATCTAAATATTCTTCTACTTGTGATTTTTTCTTTCCTTCTGCTGGTTCGTTAATTGGGAATTTAACGTATCCATTTCCATTGCTCATCACTTTACTCATTAAAGCTGAATATTCGGTTGAGATATCCTTGTCATCAAAGCTTAAAATATTTTTAAAACCCATTACGTCTTCGTAAAATTTAACCCATGGATTCATTTGATCCCAGCCTACATTTCCTACACAGTGATCAACAAATAATAACCCTGCTGGTTTTGGATTGTATTCACTTTTCAATTCTATAAACCCTGGCATAAATGCTCCTTTATAATTTTTACGTTCTACAAATACATGCACAACTTCTCCATAGGTATGAATTCCTGCCATGCGAACTTCTCCATGATCATCTGTTAATGTAGTGGGCTCCATATATGATTTTGCTCCTCTGCTCATGGTTTCTTCATACGATTTATACGCATCATCTACCCAAAGTGCCAATACTTTTACGCCATCGCCATGTTTTTTGTGGTGTTCTGCAATTGGATGATTCGAGTTTAACGGAGATGTCAATACCAATCGTATTTTATCTTGTACTAAAACATACGATGATCTATCTCGAACACCTGTTTCGGGACCGGCATAAGCTAGTGCTTGAAAGCCAAAGGCCGTTTTGTAGTAATGAGCGGCTTGCTTTGCATTGCCTACATATAATTCGATGTAATCGGTTCCGTTTAATGGTAAAAAGTCTGTCATTTTAAAAGTTTTTAATTATTAGTGTTTAGTTTTTTAGTTGGTTGTGATTTTTAGTAAAATAGTACGTTTATGTTAAAAGCTGAAAAAAAAATGCTGTTGAACGGAGCGTCGCAATTGAGATGATTAAAGTCGATGTCGATGATTTCAAAAAAATATATTTTAAAAAATTCAACTTTCCTCATTATTTACTCTGCCCAACTCATTTCATAATTTTCGTCTTCAATTTCTACTGCATAATTGGTGAGGTGCAATGGTCTAAAAGTATCGACCATTACGGCTAGTTCAGGCGTTTCTTTTTTACCGATACTTTTTTCTACAGCTCCTGGATGTGGTCCATGCGGAATGCCACTTGGGTGTAAGGTAATCATGCCTTTTTCGACGTGTTTACGACTCATAAATTCGCCATCGACGTAGTATAAAACTTCATCACTGTCAATATTGCTATGATTATAAGGCGCAGGAATTGAATCAGGATGATAGTCGTATAAACGAGGAACAAATGAGCATATTACAAAGTCTTTACCATCAAAGGTTTGATGAACGGGAGGCGGCTGATGCACTCGTCCAGTAATGGGTTCGAAATCGTGGATTGAGAAAATATATGGATATTCAAAACCATCCCAACCGACCACATCAAATGGATGTGTGCCATAGGTTATGGGATAAAGCAATCCTTTCTTTTTGGTGTAGATGATAAATTCTCCGGTTTCGTCGTGGGTTTTTAAATTTTGTGGTTTACGAATATCTCGTTCACAAAAAGGAGCATGTTCCATGAGTTGACCTTCGGTTGTTTTATATCGTTTAGGAAAACGAATGGGTCCGAACGACTCTACAATAAACAAGCGATTTTCGGGTGTATCAAATGTGATTTGATAGATTGTTCCTCTTGGAATGACAATATAATCTCCGTAAGAGAAAGGCAATTCGCCATATTGTGTTAATACTTTTCCCGTTCCTACATGAATGAAAATGACTTCATCTGCATCCGCATTTTTATAAAAATAGGTTGTCATGCTTTCTTGAGGCGCCGCTAACGTAATGTGGCAATCACTATTTACGAGCACAGGTTTTCTACTTTCTAAATAGTCTGCAATCGGTTTTATTTTAAAGCCTTGAAAACTTCTGTGTTTCAAAATATTATCTGTTGCTATGACCGGATTTATATCTTTAGGCTTTTCTGATTTAATAATCATAGTGGGTGGATGAACATGATAGAGTAAAGAGTAGTTGTAATTAAACCCTTCTGTACTAAACAGTTGTTCACTGTACAATCCTCCATCCGGTTTTCTGAATTGGGTATGTCGCTTGTGTGGAATATTGCCTAATGAATAATAATGTGCCATCCTTTAGAATTATGATTTTAGAATTATGATTTTTTTATGTTCTTAATTCGAATTTAAAAAATTTAATTGATAGCAAAAATATGGTTTTTAATTGAATAGAATGAAAATTTTAAGTCATGATAAATATCAGTTTGGATTTTTTTGTACTAGAAATGATTTGTATTTTTGTAATATGCGTAATATAAAAATCATAGAAGTAAAATCTGAAATTGGAGCTGGAACACGAGGAGCAAGTTTAGGTATTGATGCGTTAAAAATAGCCGCGTTGGATTTTATGAGTAACTTTTTTGTAAATTTTCCAAGTGATAAAGTAGAAACTGAAAATGATTTGTTATATGAACCTGTTGGAAGTCCTTATGCTAAACGAATTAAAGGCATAAAAACAATTTATGAACGAGTTGCAGCAGCAGTTGAAACAAATTTAAAATCAGGTTTATTTCCGTTGGTTTTAGCTGGCGACCACAGCAGTGCAGGTGGCACCATTGCAGGTATAAAAATGGCAAAACCTAAAAGTAGATTAGGTATAGTTTGGATTGATGCGCATGCCGATATGCACACACCCTTTACATCACCAAGTGGCAATATGCACGGTATGCCTCTTGCGATTTCATTGGGTGAAGATAATAAAGAAAGTAAAGTACATAATCCAGATGCCGAGACATTGAAACTTTGGAATGATTTAAAAAACATTGGTTCAATTTGTCCTAAAATTTTACCCGAAGACATTGTTTTTATAGCATTAAGAGATACGGAAAAAGAAGAAGATCATTTATTGAAAAAACATGGTATTAAAGTAATTCCTGTTTCGGAAGTTAGAAAAAAAGGGGTTGCTCATGTGGTTCGTCAAACATTATTGAGTTTACAAAAATGCGATGATATTTATGTTTCATTTGATGTAGACAGTTTGGATAGTAGTATTTCAAGAGGAACAGGAACTCCTGTGCCCAATGGTTTGAAAGAACGTGAAGCTGAAGATATTTTAGCTTCATTAATGCAAAATCATAAAATTTGTTGTTTTGAAATAACAGAAGTGAATCCAACTTTAGATAAAGAAAATTTAATGGCCGAAATAGCCTTTAATATTTTGCAACGCAGTGTGAATATTCTTTTAATGAATTAACGAATTATAAATTTCATTTATTTTATTTCCAACACTTTCATAGCTATACTTTTGTATCGCTTTCGTTGCTATTTCAATAGAATTGTAATTTAATTTATTTTCGATAATCTCATTCATTGCGTCTGATAATTGTTGAACATTATTTGACTCTATAAGAATGCCATTTTCTTTTGAAATAATTTCAGGAATACCTCCTACATGAGTAGCAATTACTGGCACTCCACAGCATAAAGATTCAATTATTACACAAGGTGAATTTTCAATTTTACTATTTATAATTATACAATTTCCTTTTTGAATCAATTTCGCAACTTCTGCATATTCAATTTCGCCCACAAACTTTATTTTGTCTTTAATATGTATAAAATCTTTAATTAATTTATCAATATCAGATTGTTCCCCTCCAATGATTATTAATTCTATTTTATTTTGCTTATTTAGTAATTTTTCAAAAGCGTGTAAAATTCCAATTACATTTTTATTTGTTGATAAATTTGAAACATGAACAAATTGAAATATTGAATTATCATCTTTGGTTTGATGATAAAATAAATTAGTATCAACAACATTGTTAGCAATTTCTACATTTATATCACAAACTTCTTTTTTGATACCTTCAGCTATAAAATTACTCACAGAAATTAATAATTCAGCATATTTAAAAACCTGTTTACAAACAAATTGGTATAGGTTACTTCTGTTTGAAAAACGATCATCGATTTTATCATTGTAAATCCCATAGTGTTCTGTAATAACATAAGGTATGTTGTATATTTTTTTCCAAATAAGCGCCATTATACCTGCATTCATAGTGACTTGAACATGTACTAAATCAATTTTATTTTTAAATTGTCTTCTTATTTTTTGATGAATAAAATAAAAGAATAAAAAATCAAAAAGTTTATTTTTCCTCTTCACATAAAAAATATGTTCTGTTAAATTTTCATTTACAGTGGTAACAGTAGCATTGTCCTCATCACAAAATACAACATGAACCACATCAATTTTACAAAATTTCGAAGTGGCCACAGCTTGACGTTGCACAAAATCACCTCGAAATTTATCTACTTCGTTAGGATACCAACTGCAAAGCCAAAGAATATGTTTCATCATTTATCAGTGTGTGAAAATACAAACAAATATGTTTGTGAATGATTCCTTTTTTTAAAATATTAAAACAGAATTGCCTCTTTACCGAAAATATTCGTGAAATTGCAAGTCTATTCAATGGTTGCAATCCTTATTTTTATATCTGTGGTGTTTTTTTTGTGCTATGCAGCACTCATTTTTTATTATAAAAATGGTTGGGCACATTTGCCTGACTTTTTAATTAATAAGCATTACACTCCCACTACAAAAGTTAGCATTATTATTCCTGCAAGAAATGAAGAATTAAATATAAAACACTTATTAAAGGATATTTTATCGCAATACTACCCTACTCATTTGATGGAAATAATTGTTGTAGATGATCATTCAACAGACCATACCGCTCAAATTATTCAATCGTTTCAAGGCGTAAAATATATTGACTTATCAGACCATACGAATGGAAAAATTTTAAATGCATATAAAAAGAAAGCCATTGAAACAGCCATTGCACAAAGCGAAGGCGACTTAATAGTGACTACAGATGCCGACTGCAGAATGGGCGCTTATTGGTTGTTGAGCTTGGTTCAATTTTTTGAAAAATACAAACATCAATTTATTGCGGCACCTGTTCAATTTGCCAATAACGGTTCCTTCTTTCAAACTTTTCAATCGTTGGATTTTATGACAATGCAAGGCATAACGGGCGCTATTGTAAATAACCAAAGTGGTACAATGTGTAACGGTGCTAATTTAGCCTACACAAAAAAAGCATTTAATGCAGTGGGTGGTTTTAAAGATATTGATGACATTGCCAGTGGCGATGATATGTTATTGATGTATAAAATTGATCAAAAATATCCTGCACGAACTGGTTTTTTAAAATGCTCCGAAGCTATTGTAACCACTGCTCCCATGCACAATTTAAAAAGCTTTTTGCAACAGCGAATTCGTTGGGCTTCGAAAGCATCCAAGTTTAAAGACAAACGAATAAAATTAGTATTGGGATTAGTCTATTTTTTTAATTTGACTTTTTTAATGCTTCAACTTTTCTCATTGCAGAATAGCAAAAATTTAATCACTTTTTTTGGACTCCTCATTTTAAAAGCAGCAATCGAATTTTCTTTTTTAAAACCTGTGAGTCAATTTTTTAAGAAAGAAAAAGAACTGTATCCTTTTTTTATCTTGCAGTTTATTCATATTCCCTATATTTTAATTTCAGGTTTAATGGGGCAGTTTGGAACCTATCGTTGGAAAGAAAGAATCGTAAAATAATATTTAATAATTAATTTTTAATTAAATGTCAACAGAAAAAAACAATTCCCGATTTTGGAAACGCTTTCGTAAAAACAAAGCGGCAATGGTAGCCTTGTGTTTTATTTTTTTGACGATTTTAATTGCATTATTTGCGTATCCACTTTCGCCAGACAATACGCCCAATGCGAACAGAATGATAGTGGAAATTAGCACTCAAAAACCAGGTTATGCTTGTTTGTTTTTAAAAAAAACCAAAAACCAAATTATAGAACCCAACAATGCTTTTCAATTTTTATTGAACGGAAAAGAAACGAACTATGATTTAATTCCTATAAAAAATTATGTTTTAAAAAATGATTCTATTTTAGTCAATCATATTATTGATGATGAAACACAAGAGCCACTTATATTTTCTTTGAAAGAATTGAATATGGCTACTTCTCTTCCAAAAGCTGAAATTGAAAAACAACTCATCATTAAAAAAACATTTTGGCTTGGTACCGACAGGTTTGGTCGGGACATGCTTTCTCGATTACTCATTGGCACTCGTGTGAGTTTAGCCGTTGGCTTTATTGCCGTAATTTTATCTGTATTGATTGGCTTATTTTTAGGAGCCGTAAGTGGTTATTTTGGTGGTTGGTCTGATCAAGTAATCACTTGGCTTATCAATGTGATTTGGGCAATTCCTACACTCCTTTTAGTGTTTGCAATTACGTTTGTTTTAGGCAAAGGCTTTTGGCAAATATTTATTGCAGTGGGTTTAACCATGTGGGTTGGCACAGCTCGATTAATTCGTGGACAAGTGATGTCGCTAAAAGAACTCGAATATATTCAAGTGGCTAAAACGATGGGTTACTCCTCCTTTAGAATTATTTTAAAACATATTTTACCCAATGTATTAGGGCCAACTATGGTGATGGCAGCAAGCAATTTTGCAACAGCTATTTTGATTGAAGCTGGTTTAAGTTTTTTAGGCATAGGTGTTCAACCACCAGTTTCATCTTGGGGTTTAATGATCAAAGAAAATTACAATTTTATTATTACCAATCGCCCATTGTTGGCAATTATTCCTGGCATTGCCATTATGCTCATTGTGCTTGCATTTAATATTTTAGGCAATGCCTTAAGGGATGCATTGGATGTAAAAGGTTGATTTTAGCAATTTACTGACTACTATCCAATCCAGCTTTATATACTTCCAAACATCTTTTTCTTGCAAAATCGTGTTCTACAATGGGTTTAGGATATGTAAAATCTTCAAATTCGGGAACCCATTTTTTGATGTATTTTAAGTCTTTATCAAATTTAGCCGTTTGCAAATAAGGATTAAAAACTCTAAAATAAGGAGCCGCATCACAACCACTACCTGCAGCCCATTGCCACCCACCATTGTTTGACGCCAAATCAAAATCATTTAGTTTCAACGCAAAATAAGATTCTCCCCAACGCCAATCGATTAATAAATGTTTGGTCAAAAATGAAGCCACAACCATTCTCACTCGGTTGTGCATCCAACCTGTTTCGTTCAACTCTCGCATGCCTGCATCTACAATTGGATAGCCGGTTTGACCAGCACACCAAGCATTAAACTCTTGCTCATTATTTCGCCATTGAATGTTGTCGTATTTTGATTTAAATGATTGATTGACAACTTTGGGAAAATGCCAAATAATGGTTTGGTAAAAGTCTCTCCAAATTAATTCATTCAAATATTTTTCATTTATCTGCAAGGCATTTTTTGCCAATTGACGAATGCTAATGGTTCCAAAACGAAGATGAATACTCATTTTTGTGGTTCCTTCAATCGATGGAATATCCCTGGTGTTGTGGTAATCTGTAATGATGTGTTTATTAAAATCGGTTGATGAAAATATTTTTCCCGACTGCGCAAAACCCAATTCGCTTAAACTGGGAAAGTAAAATGCTTTCGTTTTAAAAAAATGATGGGCATACGTTTTTGTTGGATATTCTTTTAAAAAGTAATCATTCAATTTTGCTTTCCATTTTTTACTGAACGGGGTAAAAACCGTGTAAGGCAATCCATCCTCTTTTACCACTTCATTTTTTTCAAAAATAACTTGGTCTTTAAATGTTTTAAATTCAATCTGTTTTTTTTGCAATAAATGTTGAATTGCCGAATCTCGTTGTTGAGCATAGGGTTCATAATCATGATTCGTATAAACAGCTTCAATTTCATAATCCTTCATTAATATTTCAAATGCTTCTTGCGGTGTTGAATGAAATATTTTCAAAGACGAATGGTGTTGTATTAATGTTTCTTGAATATTCATTAACGCTTCATGAATAAATTCAACCCGTGCATCGTTTTTAGGCAATTCTTGTAAAATTGTTTTATCAAAAATAAAAATGGGCAACACATTTGTATGTGCTTTTAACGCATTAAACAAGCCTGCATTATCATTCCATCTCAAATCTCTTCTAAACCAAAAAACAGTAACTTTTACCATTTGTGCAATTTATAAAATAATCAATCATGCTGCACATCAATTCTATTTATCGTTGATTTTTTATGAAAAAGCATACTTTCTAGCTTTAATCCGAATAAAAAATGCTTTTTTTGGGTATAATTTAGTTACTTTTGCACACTTAAAAAAAATAAATGAAATTAACTCAGTTTACATACGATTTACCCTTAAACTTAATTGCTCAATATCCTTCTAAAAATAGAGATGAAAGCAAGTTGATGGTTGTTCATAAAGATACTGGCGTCATTGAACACAAAATGTTTAAAGATGTGTTAGATTATTTTGACGATAAAGATGTAATGATTGCGAATAATACCAAAGTTTTTAATGCAAGATTATATGGTCGTAAAGAAAAAACAGGTGCAAAAATTGAAGTTTTTTTATTAAGGGAGTTAAACAAGCAAAATCGTTTGTGGGATGTAATTGTGGAGCCTGCCCGTAAAATTCGTGTTGGCAACAAACTTTATTTTGGAGAAGACAATTCATTGGTTGCTGAAGTGGTTGACAATACCACTTCGAGAGGACGTACCATTCGATTTTTATTTGATGGAACAAACGAAGAATTAAAAGTTATTTTAGACAACATGGGAGAAACGCCATTGCCTAAATACATTAAACGGGAGCCCGAAGATTCTGATAAAGAAAGATATCAAACGGTATATGCAAAAAAAGAAGGTGCTGTTGCAGCCCCTACTGCTGGTTTACATTTTAGCAGAGAGTTGATTAAACGTGCCGAAATTAAAGGAGTTCGTTTTGCTGAAGTTACCTTGCACACCGGGTTAGGCACATTTAGGCCCATTGAAGTGGAAGATATTTCTAAACATAAAATGGACGCTGAGTATTATGAAGTGGATGATTATGCTTGCAAAATTGTAAATAAAGCGAAAGAAGACGGTCGTAAAATTTGTGCCATCGGAACAACTTCTATTCGTGCATTAGAATCATCGATTACCACAACGGGTATGTTGAAACCATCAGAAGGCTGGACGAATATTTTTATTCATCCTCCGTATAATTTTTCATTGACCAATTCATTAATTACTAATTTTCATCTTCCTAAAACAAGTTTATTAATTATGGTATCTGCATTTATGGGACATGAATTGACCATGGAAGCATACAAACAAGCGATTAAAAATAAATACAGATTCTTTAGTTATGGCGATGCCATGTTGATTATTTAATTGTATTTAGAAAATATATTCGTAAAAACTGCTCAAATTTTTGAGCAGTTTTTTTTGTGCACTAAGAAACTAAATAGATTTATTTATTTTTTTAAAAAAGTTTAAAATAATTCAATATTCTTTGCTAAATATTTTTATTTATCGTTTTTGTTAACCTATATTTGCCATGGAGAAATGGCAGAGTGGTCGATTGCGACAGTCTTGAAAACTGTTGACTGTAACAGGTCCGGGGGTTCGAATCCCTCTTTCTCCGCTCAAGCTTTTAAAACCCTATAAATACTCATTTATAGGGTTTTTTGTTGCTTCTATTTTTATGGCAACACGAAATATTCCGTTGTTCTGTAGTTTTGTTATGAATGCTTACATTGAGTCTACTTTTTAGCAAAACACCCGAAGTGCTCGAAACGTTTTTAGAAGAATTTAAAGTGTTGGGATTGAAAAAAATAAATAGGCTCCGCTGATTAAGATTGTATAAAAGGCAACGCCTTTTGAGCACATATAACCTACGAAGGCACAGCCTTCGTAGAGGTGGGCTCGCGCTGCAATTCGTTTGGTGAGGGACGGTATGCGGAATCCGAATTTCATTTATCAATTCAGTTTATTAAAATAATCAACCGACCAAATGTTTTCACATATACGTTGAATGAGTTCTTGCCTTTCGGAGATATCAGTTTTCTTAAAATCAGTATGTGCCTTAAATTGTAAGTTTTGTATTTTTTCCGATTTTAAAAAGTTAGGATTCTTTGTATAATATGTTGGATGCAAAGTTTGAGCATAAGTATTTTCTTTTAAATAATGCTCTATTTTGTCCTCATACCTATCACTGCTAAACGACTGGTTAGTGCCTTGTGGTAATAATATCAATGCTCCTATTGAATTTCTCCATTTTTCATTTGGTTTTTCATTGCTTTTGTTATTCTTCTTATTTGACTAGAAGTAAAAATAGTGGAATTTTATGATTTATAATACGATGTGCATAAATTAATTAGATCCCCTTTCAATCCTCTTTGTGCTTTAAAAATACTTCTCACAATTATTCATATTATTTACTAAATTTACTCTTCAATATGAAAACAACGCTTTTAATTGCTTTAGTGAGCACGTCCATATTCGCAAGTTGTGGCAATGAAAATACACACAAAGGGAAACCGATTGTTATGGGCGACTCGAGCACCATCGTTACGGAAGTGGATAGCCAATATTTACAAAATTTTACAGATGACATTTCTCCTGTAAATAAAAAATCGTCAGAAGGTGCCATTACCAAAATGATGGTTCAAGTGGATAGTGCGAATGCCTCAAAAAAAATTAATGAAGAAAATGTAACGGTTAAATCAATGAATGGGTTTACGATTAATTTTAATGAATGTGTGGTTGTTTTTGATGGTTTATTGGCACATGCACTCAATAATAATCAAGATGAGCGAACGTTAAATAGTGTATCCTATGTAAAAGATGGTGGTGAAATATTTAATATGAACTTGGAAATTAAAGGGCTTAGTGAGATTCGAGTTGAAGAAAGAATCACCACTAAAGTGTCTATTTCTAACGAAGAAGACACCTATATATTAAATGATTTGCATAAATTTACAAGTCCTTGGTATAATTTAGCTGGGAAGGAAAATCGATTTGTTTCTATTAGTAATAACAGTGTGGAATTTTTTCCTTTTGATAAAGCAAAATTAAAAAATGCATTTGATCGAGCGTTGCGTAAAAAGAAAATAGTGAATTCTGAAATCAATGCAATGCTCAAAAAAATTGAAAAAGTCAATAGTTATTCTGACGAACCTTGCAAAATTATTATTGCCAGTGTGCAATGGAGAATATTTGGTTTGAAGGATGGAAAAAAGATTCAAAAACTGATTCAATTTGACAATCTTCAATAATACGCTTTTAATGAAAAAAGGTTGACTTCTTTCAAAAAGTCAACCTTTTTTTATTTTGTATAATTACTACCGAATAAGAATTATACTTCCTTTTGCAACTTTAGGCGAAATAATTCCTTTATCGTTACATTGGTATTGTAAAATATAAAAATACGTATCGCTATTTTGATCTTTTCCTTTAAATGTTCCGTCCCAACCTTTGTTGATATCGCTGGTTGAAAATACAACTTGACCATATCGATTATAAATTCTAAATTCTCCTAAAATTACACCTCCCCCACGTTCAATAATGGAATAGACATCATTGCGTAAATCACCATTTGGAGTAAATGCATCAGGCATAAACAATTGGCAGCAAAGTTCTTGTTCAAGTTGAATTTGAGATGCCGTTATGCAGTTATTGGCATCGGTCACCACCACGTTATAAGCTCCTGAGGCTAAGCCGATGGCCGTTTGTGCTGTTTGAATAGGGTTCGTATTCGTCCATTCATACGCGTAAAAACTAGAATTACCACCAGAAGAGAATGCGGCAATAGTTCCGTCTTTTTTATTTAGGCAAGTAGCAATAGTAGTTACTAAATCGACTGTTAGCAAAGAATCGGGTTGTTTTACTTCTAGTTGAATAGAATCTAAACAACCACGTGCATCTGCTGTATAAAATTGGTAGGACCCCGCATACAATGTATCAAATTCTGGAAAATTTTGAGGGGTACCATTTCCTGTTAAATACAGATATGGTGGAGTGCCACCAGAAGATAATAAATGAATTTTTCCGTTGTTTTGATATTTGCACAACACATCTTCAAGCAAAGTACTATTGAGTGATACTTTGGTAGGCTCCCCTACAGTTACTGTTGTGCTTGCCGTGCAATTAAAAGCATCTATAGCCACTATGGTGTATGTATTGGCATGCAATCCAGTCGGGTTATTGGATGAAGGATTGCCATTGGTTGTGTAGGTGAAACTGTTGGAACCTCCATTTGCATTGCAATTGATAGCTCCTGTAGATTCATCAAAACAATTCGCATTTGTGATCGAATTGATCGTGAACGTGATGGGTTGTTGTTTGGTGATTAAAACAGTATCATATAAAAATAATTGGGACCCACATAAATCATAAGTTGCTTTTGCATAATAACGTTGAGATGAATTTGGACAAACTTGAATCGTATCTCCAGAACCTAAGTAAGTATTATTAGGTAAAGAATACCAATCAATACTCGTTGGATTGATACCACCGCCAATTACTCCTCCTTGAGGCACAAATGAATAAGAGTCATTCGTTGCAGTCCATGTACCAGAATTTCTTCCTGGTACAGTAAATGCAATCGTTCCTGTAGAATTTTGTATCCCTTCTAATGCATTATTCCCAGATGTCCAATTCGTACAAGCAGATTTATTTTTAATATTCACATCAATAATGTTGCTGCCTTCATGCAAAACAATTTGTTGTGTGATAAAAGTAGAAGTGCAGCTAAACATTGGATTTTCATTAAATGAAAGTACAAAAGCTCGATTAGGAGCCACACCATATGTTGCAGTTGTGATGCTTGATGTGGGAGAAGTACCTACGAAAGGATAAATATCATAATATGCTCCCATAATGGTGTTGTTTAAATCCAAGTTATTATTTGGCAAGGGAGTCGTCGCTAATGAATACGTATTTGATTGCAAAGCATTGGATAAATCAAATCCTATTTGACCATTTAAACTAACTAAATATTGGTTATATGTGTTATTAAAAAAACAAAATGAAAATGGTAAATTTAAAACATTAGACCATTGATCATCAATAATTCCGCCGAAATTTGCAGCAGAAGTTAAAAATGTAGTTCCCACATATGGATAAGGATTATACGCATTTTGAACAACAGTGTAAGAGCCTGTACCACCAATTCCTGTAATAGGTGTTGTAGTTGCATGCAACGTTGTACAAGAAATACAGTTTGGTTGACTAAAATTATTTTCAATCGAAATGGAACCATTTTGAGCAAAAGCTACGTTGCTTAAAAATATGGATATTAAAAAAAATGAGATGCCTAATTTATAAAAATTCATAATAGATTATTTGTTATAAGACGAATAAACAAATAATAAAGTTAGTGCTATTAATTAATAATTGCTAAATAAATTAATATTTTCTTTTTCTGCTTTTTCTATCTCTATAAAACTCGATAAGATATCCGCTTTATTTTTTCTAACCACAATTGAATGTTCAAAATGTGCAGATACTTTGCCATCCTGAGTAACAATGGTCCAATCATCATCCGCAACAAAAATTTCCTTTTTTCCCATATTAATCATTGGTTCAATGGCTATTACTAATCCATCTTGCAATTTAAGCCCATTGCCACGTCTTCCATAATTTGGCACTTCAGGATCTTCGTGTAAACTTTTTCCTACACCATGTCCCGTCAATTCTCTGACTACACCATAACCATGTTTTTTTTCGGTATGTTCTTGAATAGCCCAGCTGATATCTCCAATTCTATTTCCAACAATTGCTTGTTCAATGCCTTTGTACAGCGATTCTTTTGTAACTTTCAATAATTTTTTAATATCCTCCGAAATTTCACCAATGGCAAAGGTATAGGCGCTATCGCCAACATATCCATTTTTGATTACTCCTGTATCAATGCTTAAAACATCTCCATTTTTTAACGATATATCATTCGCAAATCCATGCACCACAGCATCATTGTTACTCATACAACAAGTGTAAGGAAAACCTTTATAACCTTTAAAAGCAGGAATTGCGCCATTGTCTTTAATATACGTTTCGGCAATTTTATCCAATTGGTTTGTGGTTACACCCGGTTTAATATGTTTAGCCAATTCAGCTAATGTTGCAGAAACTAATAAATTACTAATTCGTAATAATTCAATTTCTTCGTTGGTTTTATAGTAAATCAAAATGTTATAATTATTTTTTGTAAAAGTAGGTGTAAATTTATTTTATCAAGAAAAAAGCCATCATAAAGATGGCTTTAACTATAATTAATTATTAATATTATATTGTAGTAGCAGCTTGTCTGCCAGTAATTCTTCCAGTTTCCATTAAGCCATCATAATGACGCATTAATAATTGAGATTCTATTTGTTGTAATGTATCTAACACAACACCAACCATAATCAACATAGATGTACCACCGAAGAAACTAGCAAAACCACTTGTGATGTTTAATTGACCAGCAACACCAGGAAGAATACCTAATAAAGCTAAGAAAACAGCACCAGGTAACGTAATTCTATCCATGATAGCACCAATGTAGTTTGCAGTATCATCACCAGGTTTAATACCAGGAATGAAGCCATTGTTACGTTTTAAATCATCCGACATTTGAGTTGGATTAAATATTAATGCGGTGTATAAATAGGTAAATGCAATAACCAATACCGCATAAATAACATTATACCATAATGAACCCGGATTAGTTAAGTTTTTAACGATACCTTGAGCAGTATCACTTTGAGAAAAACCAATTAATGTAGAAGGAATGAATAACATCGCTTGAGCAAAAATGATTGGCATAACCCCTGCACCATTAACTTTAATCGGAATAAAATCTCTATTACCAGATAAATCACTCGCAGTAGTTGCACCAACAATACGACGGGCATAGTTTAAAGGAATACGACGTGTACCTTGTACTAAAAGAATGATTGCCATAATGATAACCACCATAATTGCAATTTCGATTAAGAAAATTAATAAACCACCACCAGCACCAGTTGTTTTAGCTTGAAACTCTTGTATAATAGAATGAGGTAAACGAGCAATAATACCAGCTGTGATAATTAATGAAGTGCCATTACCAATACCTTTGTCGGTAATTTTTTCACCTAACCACATTACAAATAAAGTTCCAGCAGATAAAACAACAACTGTCGTTATCATCCATAAAAGATTATCTGCAATAATTGCATTACCGTTTTGAGTTCTTAAATAAGCGATATACCCTATTGCTTGAAATAAAGTAACAGCAACCGTTACATAGCGAGTAATTAAATTGATTCTTTTGCGTCCACTTTCTTCTTTAGACATTTTTTGTAACTGAGGAATCGCTATTTGAGCTAATTGCATAGCAATACTAGCCGAAATGTAAGGCATAATACCCAATGCAAAAATAGAGGCATTATTAAATGCTCCACCTGCAAACATATTAAATAATCCTAACAAACCATTTTGTGCATCTCCGCTCTTTAATTCATTCGGATTGATACCAGGTAATACAACATGGCAACCAACACGGTAAACTAATAAAAGAGTTATTGTAAAAATGATCCGATTCCGTAATTCATCTATACTCCAAATGTTCTTTAATGTATCTATTATTTTTTTCATTATTAATAATGTATGTAATTTATTTGAAGCGCAATTTATAGTTATTTTTTGCTATTTCAAATTTATTTTTTTGAAATTAAAATATTTTAAACAGAAAAAAAGAGCTTTTAGCTCTTTCTAAAAATTAAATTATTTCAAGTGTACCTCCTGCTGCTTCAATAGCGCTCTTGGCTGTTTCACTAACTGCGTTAACTTTGAAACTAACTTTTGATTTTAATTCCCCTTTCCCTAATATTTTTATTAGATCATTTCTATTCAACAATTTAACCGTGTAAAGCGTTTCAAAAGAAATTTCTTCCATTTGGTAACGGTCAATAATTGCATCAATTTGTTCTAAGTTTAATACTTTATAAGAAATTCTGTTGATGTTTTTGAAACCACGTTTTGGTAAACGACGATGAATAGGCATTTGACCTCCTTCGCTACCTCTACGTTGATTATAACCAGCTCTAGATTGAGCTCCTTTATTACCTTTTGTAGAAGTACCTCCTTTACCAGAAGAATTACCACGTCCTAATCTTTTTCCTTGTCTATGTGTAGCCCCTTCTGCAGGCTTTAAAGTATGTAAATTCATTTTCTAAATTATTTTACAGTTGTTACTAAATGTGCAACCTTTTTGATCATTCCAGCAATTTGAGGAGTTTCCTCATGCTCAACTGTTTGGTGCATTTTTCTTAAGCCTAAAGCCAACAACGTATTTTTTTGACGATGAGGACGATCAATAGCGCTTTTTACTTGTGTTATTTTTATTTTGCTCATTTTAATTTCAATTTCGATGTTCGATGTAAACTATTCGATGTTCGTTAATTATATAAATTGAAGACCGAAAATCGAAAAACGAAAATCGGTAATCCGTTCTTATCCGTTAAATACTTTTTTCAAATTGATATTTCTATCTTTTGCAACTTGTATAGGTTCTCTCATTTGAGATAAAGCAAGAACTGTAGCTTTAACTACGTTGTGAGGATTTGCAGAACCTAATGATTTCGCTAAAACGTCAGTTACACCAACACTTTCCAATACAGCACGCATACTACCTCCAGCGATTACACCAGTACCATGAGATGCAGGTTTAATCATTACTTTAGCAGCACCTTGTTTTGCACGAATTTCATGAGGAACAGTACCATGTAAAATTGGAACTTTTACCAAATTTTTCTTAGCATCATCGATCCCTTTTTGAATAGCCATTTGAACTTCTTTAGCTTTACCTAAACCATGTCCTATGATGCCATTACCGTTTCCAACTACTACTAAAGCCGAAAAACTGAATGTACGACCACCTTTAGTTGTTTTTACAACACGATTGATAGATACTACTTTTTCTTGTAATTCTATTTCGCCTGTTTTTACTTTGTTTGTTTCTGTTTTAGACATTTTCTTTATTTAAGAATACTTAATTTAAACTATATTGAGGAATTAGAATTTAAGACCACTTTCACGTGCACCATCAGCCAAAGCCTTCACACGTCCATGATATAAATTACCACCTCTATCAAATACACATTTTTCAATACCTTTTGCTACGGCAGCTAACGCAATTGCTTTACCTACTGCGGTTGCTTTTTCAGTTTTATTACCTGTTGTAGCAGTAGTTTTATTTCTACTATTTGCTGAAGCAATTGTTTTACCAGTTACATCATCAATTAATTGAGCATAAATATCTTTATTGCTACGAAAAACTGATAAACGTGGAGTACTTGTTGTACCAGAAATTTTCTTACGAATTCTCCACTTTAATTTTTGCTTTCTTACTACGTTTACGTTCATATTGTTTATTTTTAATGAAAATGACTGTAACCATTTTCTTTTTTAATTAATTATTATTTACCAGCAGATTTACCAGCTTTACGTCTGATGTATTCACCAACATATTTAACCCCTTTTCCTTTGTATGGTTCTGGTTTACGTAAGCTTCTAATTTTAGCAGCAACTTGACCAATTAACTGTTTGTCAATACCATTTAACGTAATGATTGGGTTTGCACCTTTAGCTGTTTCTGTAGCAATTGAAAGTTCGTTCGGAATTTCAAAAATAATATTATGAGAATAACCTAATGCTAAATCCAAAATATTACCTGTATTTACTGCTTTGTACCCAACTCCTACTAGCTCTAATTTGCGTTCAAATCCATCAGTAACACCTTTAACCATGTTAGCAATAATAGATCGATAAAGACCATGCATAGCTCTGTGTTGAATTAACTCAGTTGTACGAGTTACCTCAATATGGCCATCTTTTTCTTCAATTTTTATACCAGCATCCACTAGTTGAGATAACTCACCTTTTGGTCCTTTAACAGTAACTAAATTATCAGCAGATACTTTTACAGTAACACCACTAACTATTTGTATTGGTTGTTTTCCTATTCGAGACATTTCTTTTTATTTTATATTATGTTAGATTTTTAAAAATCTAAAATGATTGAATTTCTTAATTAATAAATATTACATAAAACTTCACCACCTACGTTGTTGGCTTTCGCTTCTTTATCAGTCATAACACCTTTAGATGTTGAAAGAATAGCAATACCTAATCCATTTTGAACTCTTTTGATTTCATCTGGTTTAGCATATTGTCTTAAACCCGGACGACTTACTCTTACTAAACCACGAATAGCAGGTATTTTAGAACTTGCATCGTATTTTAATGCTATTTTAATTAGGCCTTGTTTGTTATCATCTTCAAATTTATACTTTAAAATATATCCTTTTTCGTATAAAATTTCTGTCATTCTTTTTTTCAAATTAGAAGCAGGAATCTCAACGATTCTGTGCCCTGCCATTTGTGCATTTCTAATACGAGTTAAAAAGTCTGCTATTGGATCTGTTACCATTTTAATTAATTTTAAATTTTTTAATTTTAAAGTTTGAGCTTTAAAATTGTTTTATTTTATTTTTTAGTTTTTTGAAGAAGTAATTATTGATTTATAATTATTTTATCAAAATTATTGATTACCAGCTTGCTTTTTTAACACCTGGAATTAAACCATTTAAAGCCATATCTCTGAACATGATACGAGAAATACCAAAATGTCTCATATACCCTTTCCCTCTACCTGTCAATTGACAACGATTATGTAATCTAACTGGAGAAGAATTTTTGGGTAATTTATCTAAACCTTGATAATCGCCAGCAGCTTTTAATGCAGCACGTTTTTCTGCAAATTTAGCTACCATTTTTTCTCTTTTACGTTGACGCGCTTTTACTGATACTTTAGCCATGGTGTATATTAATTATTTTTTACGTTTAAGTTTTTGAAAGGCATACCTAATTCTTTTAATAATTCGTATGCTTCTTCGTTTGTGCGTGCTGTAGTTACAAAAGTAATGTCCATTCCACTAATACGAGGTAATTTATCAATATCAATTTCAGGGAAAATGATTTGTTCGTTGATACCAATTGTATAGTTTCCACGTCCATCAAATGATTTATCATTGATTCCTTTGAAATCTCTAACACGTGGTAAAGATACGGCAACAAAACGATCTAAAAAATCAAACATATTTTTACCTCTTAACGTAACTTTCGTTCCAATAGGCATGTTTTTTCTCAATTTGAAATTAGAGATATCTTTTTTAGACATTGTAGCTACAGCTCTCTGTCCTGTAATATTAGACATTTCTTCAACAGCATTGTCAATTAATTTTTTGTCTGCAACTGATCCTTTAACACCTTGATTAAGGCATATTTTAGTCAATTTAGGACACTGCATAACTGTAGTATATGCAAATTTCTTCATTAAAGCAGGTACAACTTCTGTGCTGTATTTAGTCTGCATACGTGGTATATAACTTGTCGTACTCATTATTTATTATTTTATAACCTCACCCGATTTTTTTGAAACTCTAATTCCTTTACCATCTTTACGTTCACGACGTATTTTAGTAGCTGTTTTTGCATTTGCATCCCATAACATAACATTTGAAATAGAAATTGGTGCTTCTTCTTTCACGATGCTACCTTGAGGGCTTTGCGCGTTTGGTTTTTTATGTTTAGTTTTAATATTCACTCCTTCAACAAGAACCTTAGGGTTTGTTTCATCAGGAATTACAGAAAGTACTGTTTTAGGTGTTGCTCTGTCTTTATCAGAACCAGAAATGACAACAACTTTATCACCTTTCTTAATTGAATATTTGGGTTTAAATCTACTTTTCACTTTTCTTTATTTTAATGATTAAAGCACTTCTGGTGCTAATGATATAATTTTCATGTAACCTTTATCACGTAATTCACGTGCAACAGGTCCAAAGATACGAGTACCTCTAGGTTCGTCTGATGCATTTAATATAACAACTGCATTGTCATCAAAACGAATATATGAACCATCTTTACGACGTAATTTATTTTTAGTTCTTACGATAACGGCTTTTGCAACAGTTCCTTTTTTTAAGTTACTTCCAGGAATTGCATCTTTAACAGTAATAACAATTTTGTCTCCAATGTGTGCATAGTCTTGACCAGAATTTCCTAAAACTCTAATACAAAGCACTTGTTTTGCTCCACTGTTATCTGCTACGCTTAATCTACTTTCTTGTTGTATCATTTTATTTTAAATTTGATGATTTGATAAATTGGCAATTTGATAATGATTACCTAAAATCTAAATCCTACTTTTAATATATTTTTAATTCAAAGTGTTGTAAATAATCAATTTGATGAAAATAGCAACCCTTGTCATTAATCTATTTAACTTTTTCTACTACTTCAACTAATCTCCAACATTTGTTTTTACTTAATGGTCTTGTTTCCATTATTTTAACGATGTCGCCAATTGAACACTCATTTTTTTCATCATGAGCCATGAATTTCGTAGTCTTTTTCAAGAACTTTCCATAAATAGGATGTTTTACTTTACGCTCAACTGTGATCGTAATTGTTTTTTCCATTTTATTACTAGTCACCAACCCTATACGAGTTTTTCTACGACTTCTTATGTTTGTTACTGGTGTTGCTTCCATTTTGAGTGTTTTCTTTTAAATTATGCTCCTAATTGTTTACTACGTAATGCTGTTTTCAACTTAGCCAATTCTTTTCTCAATGTACGAATTGCCATTGGATTTTCGATTGGAGTAATAGCATGACTGAATTTCATGCGTTGAATACGAAGCGTACTTTCTTCAATATTTTTAAGAATATCTTGCTCATTTAATGAGTGGATTTCTTGATTTTTACTTACTTTTTTAGTTTTAGCTGCCATTTCTATTATTTTTATGATTAAGCTTCCACAAAATCTCTACGAATTACTATTTTAGTTGCTACTGGTAGTTTCTGAGCTGCTAATGCTAAAGCACCTTTTGCAACTTCCATAGAAACACCTGAAATTTCAAACATTATACGACCTGGATGAACAACAGCTGCATAGTATTCTAAATTACCTTTACCTTTACCCATACGAATTTCGGCTGGCTTTTTAGTAATTGGTTTATCAGGGAAAATACGAATCCAAACATTTCCTTCACGTTTCATATGACGAGTCATTGCCTGACGTGCAGATTCAATTTGTCTGTTTGTAATCCATTTAGGTTCTAAAGACTTTAGACCAAATGTTCCAAACGCTAAAGTTGCTCCGCGTTTTGCGTCCCCCTTAATTCTTCCTTTATGCGCTTTTCTGTGTTTACTTCTTTTTGGCTGTAACATGATATATAATCTGTTATGTTTTTTCTTTAATTAATTATTTTTTTTCTCTTCTTCCTGCACCTCCACCTCTGTTGGCACCACCACCTCTTCTATCGTCTCTTCCACCACCTGGTCTTTCAAAACCACCAACTCTTGGTTTGTCGTTTCCTGCAATGATATTAGGATTTAAATCTCTTTTTGTTAAAACTTCACCTTTACAAATCCAAACTTTGATTCCAATTTTACCGTAAACAGTGAGTGCAAAAACATTCGCATAATCGATATCCATACGGAAAGTATGTAATGGAGTGCGACCTTGTTTCATTTCTTCGCTACGAGCAATCTCTGCTCCTCCGATACGACCACCTACTTTAACTTTGATACCTTCAGCACCCATTCTCATGGTGTTTTGGATAGCCATTTTAACTGCTCTTTTGTAGTTAACACGACCTTCAATTTGTTTTGCGATAGAATCTCCAACAATTTGAGCATCTAATTCTGGGCGACGAATTTCAAGAATATTAATTTGAACATCTTCTTTTCCAGTTGTTTTCTTTAATTCTTCTTTAATACGATCAACTTCTGAACCACCTTTACCTATAATAATACCAGGTCTTGAGGTGTGAATTGTAACGATTAATTTGCCAAGCATACGCTCAATAACAATCTTTGCAATACCTCCTTTGCTAATACGAGCATTAAGGTATTTTCTAATATTGGTATCTTCGATTAGTTTTCCTGCGTAATCTTTACGGCTACCGTACCAACTACTGTCCCATCCACGGACAATTCCTAATCTACTAGCTATTGGATTTGTTTTTTGACCCATTTTATTAATTTAATGAGATAAATCTCTTTTATTAGTTATTACTGATTTTTTGATCCACTACTAAAGTAACATGATTACTTCTTTTCAACTTTTGATATGCACGTCCTTGAGGAGCTGGCATCATACGTTTTATTGTACGAGCATTGTCAACAAATACTGTTTTTACAATTAATCCAGTCATATCTGCACCTTCGTTCTTTTGTTTCCAGTTAGCCACTGCACTTAAAAGCAATTTTTCTAACGGTTGTGAAGAATGCTGTGCATTGAATTTCAAAAAGCTAACTGCTTTTTCTACTTGCATCCCACGAATCACATCTACTAATAAACGCATTTTACGTGGTGATGTTGGGTAATTATTTAATCTTGCTACTGCTTCCATTTTATTTAATAGTTTCTTTTGTTCTAAATTTTAAATTATTTTCCACCAGAGTGTGACTTAAAGTTACGTGTTGGAGAAAATTCACCTAATTTATGACCAACCATAAATTCAGTAACATAAACAGGAATAAATTTATTTCCATTATGAACGGCAAATGTGTGACCTACAAAATCTGGTGAAATTGTAGAGCGTCTGCTCCATGTTTTTAGTACTGCCTTTTTATTTTTTCCGTCATTTATGTTCAAAACTTTAGTTTCAAGTTTTGCATCAATGTAAGGACCTTTTTTAATTGAACGAGCCATTTATAATTATTAATTTTAAATTATTAATTTTGAATTATTATTAGTTTTTAAGTTTTTTACCATTGCTTCTAACAATAATTAACTTGTCTGAACCTTTTTTCTTACGGGTTTTTTCACCTTTAGCGTATTTACCAGTACGAGAGCGAGGATGACCTCCAGAAGAACGACCTTCACCTCCTCCCATTGGATGATCTACAGGATTCATGGCAACACCTCTATTTCTTGGTTTAATCCCTTTCCAGCGATTTACACCAGCTTTACCAGCTGTTTCTAAGGCGTGATCAGAATTTGATACCGTTCCTACAGTTGCACAACATGAGATTAATACTTTTCTTAATTCCCCAGAAGGCATTTTAAGCACTGCATATTTTTCTTCTTTTGCATTTAACTGTGCAGAAGCTCCAGCACTGCGTGCGATAACTCCTCCTTGACCAGGTTGTAATTCGATATTATGAACCACAGTACCTAAAGGCATATTTTTCAAAGGTAAACAGTTCCCTACTTCTGGAGCTGCTGCCTCACCACTCATAACAGTCATTCCAACTTGGATTCCTTGAGGAGCGATGATATATCTTTTTTCACCATCAACATAATTTAACAATGCGATGAAACATGTTCTGTTTGGATCGTACTCAATAGATTTCACAGTTGCAGGAATTGCATTCTTGTTTCTTTTGAAATCAATTACACGATACATTTTTTTATGACCACCACCAATGTATCTCATTGAACGACGACCTTGTGCATTTCTACCACCAGTTCTTTTGATAGGCTCTAACAATGTTTTTTCAGGAACATTTGTTGTTAATTCTGCATATGCGTTACCAATTCTCCAACGAGTACCTGCTGTGACTGGTTTGTATTTTTTTAATGCCATTTTCTTATTTTATTAGAATGCGTATAAATCAATTTTTTCTCCTTCAGCAACTGTTATTGTTGCTTTCTTGTATCCAGGTTTACGTCCGTGAAAAATCCCAGCTTTTGTCATACGAGATTTTGCTTTTGCAGGAACTACACACGTATTCACATTTTCAACACGTACGCTGTAAAACTCTTCTACTGCCTTTTTAATTTCCAATTTGTTTGCTCTTTTATCAACAACAAAGCAATAGCGATTAAACTTGTCTGTTTGTTTGTTAATCTTTTCAGTAACAACTGGTTTTTTTATAATTTCTGACGGTTTCATTTCTTTTATTTTTTGGGTTTACCAATTAAATTATGCTAATGCTTCCTCTGGTTTTGCAAACCCTTTCACAACACTTTCAGTTAATAATAATGTTTTTGCATTTACTACATCGTAGGTATTTGCACTATCAAAAATATTAGTTTTGATACGTTGAATATTACGAGTACTTAAGTAAGTATTATCGTTATAATCTGGTAATAAAAACAATACTTTACTATTTGTCAATTTTAAATTACCTAAAATTGAAGCAAATTCTTTTGTTTTAGGCGCATCCATATTGATATCTTCTACAACTACAATGCTATTTGCCTTTGCTTTGTGAGATAGTGCAGAATAAAATGCTAATTCTTTTACTTGTTTGTTTAATTTAAAATCGTAAGAGTGCGGTTTTGGTCCAAAAATAGTACCACCACCTTTGTACAATGGATTTCTAATATTACCCTTACGAGCTCCACCAGTTCCTTTTTGCTTGTGTAATTTACGAGAAGCTCCTTGAACTTCAGCTCTTGTTTTTACTTTGTGCGTACCTTGATGTTTTGCAGCTAAGTATTGTTTAACAGCTAAATAAATTGTGTGATCGTTAGGTTCGATTCCGAAAAACTCTTGAGGCAATTCAACCTGACGGCCTGTTGCTTCTCCTTTTATATTTAATACTTCTATTTGCATGATAATAATTACTTTTGGATTAATACGATTGAACCGTTGTGACCAGGAACTGATCCACTAACAATGATATAATTTTTTTCTGCGTAAATTTTCAACACTTTAAGTGCTTTTACTTTCACACGATCTCCACCCATACGCCCTGCCATGCGCATTCCTTTGAATACACGTGAAGGATAAGATGAACCACCGATAGAACCCGGCGCTCTTTGACGATCGTGTTGACCATGAGAAGCTTCACCTACTCCAGAAAAACCATGGCGTTTTACAACCCCTTGAAAGCCTTTACCTTTTGTAGTACCGATTACACTAACCATTTCACCTTCTTCGAAAATATCACATGAAATAGTTTCGCCTAACGCTTTTTGCATATCGCAATTACGCATTTCTTTTACAATTGATTTTGCTGTAGTATTCGCTTTTGCAAAATGAGAAATCATAGCTTTATTGCTATTCTTTTCCTTTTTATCGCCATAAGCGATTTGTAGAGCATTATACCCATCAACTTCTTCGGTTTTTACTTGGGTTACAACACAAGGACCAGCTTCGATGATTGTACAAGCAGTTTGCTTACCATTCTCTTCGAAAATACTGGTCATCCCAATTTTTTTTCCTATTATTCCTTTCATTGTGTTTTAATGTTTTTAGTCAGCGCCTTGATTGAACGAGGATGACGATATCTTTAAAATTTGTTTGTTATTCTTATTAAGCTTTTATTTCCACTTCAACTCCAGAGGGCAAATCTAATTTAGATAATGCGTCAACTGTTTTAGATGATGAAGTATATATATCTAATAAACGCTTGTGCGTACATAATTGAAATTGCTCACGAGCTTTCTTGTTTACGAATGGAGAACGCAATACAGTGAAAATTTTCTTGTCTGTTGGCAGTGGCATTGGACCAGTTACAACAGCACCTGTACTACGAACAGTCTTAGCTATTTTTTCAGCAGACTTGTCAACCAAGTTGTGGTCGTAAGATTTTAGTTTTATTCTAATTCGTTGAGACATATATTTTTTCCCTATCTATATTTTGGGAGTGCAAAAGTAAGACAATGTTTTCTATCTAACAAGTTTTTTCTTTAATAATTTAAAAAAATTATTTTTATACTATTATTTAGATTTAATTAATGATTAAATTATTAAAAATAATATTTTAATCATATTGATTATTATGCAATTAGATAAGTAAATTTACTATTTTTGTAGGCTCAAATATTTTTTTAAAAAAAATGTATAAATTTTTACTCCTTCTTTTCTTGTTACTTAACTCCTTTTTAGGTTTTTCTCAATGTACATCTACAATCAGCAGCTTTCCTTACAACGAAAGTTTTGAGAACAGTACTGGAGGTTGGATAAGTGGTGGCATACTATCGGATTGGGCATGGGGTGCTCCAAATAAAGCATATATTACTACAGCAGGAAGTGGCTTGAAATGTTGGATTACTGGTGGTTTGAATGGCTCTAGCTACAACAGTTGTGAACGTAGTTGGGTTGAAAGCCCTTGTTTTGATTTTACCGCTTTAACAAAACCTCATGTTAAATTTAATATTTATTGGGAAAGTGAAAAGAATTATGATGGTGCTACTTTTCAATATTCATTAAATAATGGAACAACTTGGATAAATGTTGGTGCTTTTAATGACCCTATTGATTGTTTAAACCAAAATTGGTTCAATAATAATAATATAACTCATTTAGGCGTGTCCTCAGGTTGCAACCCAGCTTTGACATCTACCAAACATGGTTGGGCTGGTTCAGTGGCTACTTTCCCATCTCCTTGTACTTCAAATAGTGGGAGTGCTGGTTGGGTTGTAGCGCAACATTGTATGTCAAACTTGGCTGGTGTAGCTAATGTAAAATTTAGATTTGCTTTTGGTGCAGGATCGACTTGCAATAATTTTGATGGTATTGCATTTGACAATATCACCATTGGCGAAGCACCTGCTAACAATGCTAACTTTACTTTTGGTTGTACCCCAACCTCTTTACAATATCAATTTACAAATACGTCTACTCTATGTCCATCAGGATTTAGTTGGAATTTTGGAGATCCTACATCAGGCACGAATAACACAAGTATTATAACGAATCCAATGCATCAATTTTCAGCACCAGGTACTTACAGCGTAACTTTATCTGTAAATGGTCCTTGTAATGCGCCTTCAACAATTACTAAAACAGTTGTAACAGTAAGTAATACAATTTCTTCGGTAAATGCATTGTGTTTTGGAACCAATACTGGCTCAATAACTTCTACTTTGAGCAATGGGAATGGCGTAATTACTTATACTTTACTTCCGTCAAATACTACAAATAATAATGGATTTTTTACCAACTTATTGGCTGGCAATTATACTGTTAATGTGATTGATGCTGCTGGTTGCGGAATATCATCTTCCACAACTATTGGAGGCGCAAATGCAATTAATGTAAGTACAAGTAATATTCAACCTATTTGTAATGGTTTTGCCAATGGCTCTATCAATGCAACGGCAACTGGAGGTGCTGGTGGTTTTTCTTATGTATTAAATCCAGGAAATGTAAATAATAATTCAGGCATTTTTGCCAATTTGAGCGGTGGTATTTATACGATTATCTCTACTGATGCAAATTCATGTACTTCAGTAAATACGATTACATTAGGTCAACCAAATCCTTTAACAATTACTAATTTTACACTTCAAGATATTATTTGCGCTGGTAGTAATGCAGGAATTGTTACCATCAATGTAAGTGGAGGTACTGGTACCATTAATTACAGTTTAAACGGGAGTACAAATACAAACACCATTGGTTTTTTTGGAAATTTATCTTCTGGCAATTATACCGTTACGGCTATTGATGCACAAGGGTGCACCGTAAGTAGTGCGTTCACTGTTGCGGCTCCCAATCCTATTATTATCAATAATATTTTAGTAAAACAACCAGGTTGCACACCGAACAATGATGGTGAAATAATCATCAATGCAGCTGGTGGAAATGGTCAATTAAATTATTCTATTAATGGCACAAATTATAGCACAACACCCAATTTCAATAGCTTAACGTCTAATATCTATACGATTACAGTTAAAGACTCTAAAGGATGTACTGCAACTTCTACAACCGAATTAATCAGCAACAATGCCCCTTCTTTTATAACAACTACCACAACAGATATTAAATGTTTTAATTCTAATGACGGAGAAATTATAGCCTTGGCAACGAATGGCTCGATACCAATAAGTAATTACAGTTTATCTCCCGGAGGGAGTACCAACTCCACTGGTATTTTTAGTAATTTAGCCGCAGGAAATTACACAGTAACCGTAGTTGATAACATCGCTTGTAGCAATGTAACCACGCTTACCATTAATGCGCCAAATGAATTAAAATTTGTATCTGTAAATTCTATTGCTGATGATTGTGGATCAACTAACAATGCTAAAATTATTGCATCTACTTCAGGTGGAACCAATTTAATTACTTATTATTTAGAACCAACGAATAGTCAAAATTATTCTGGAATTTTTAGCGGTCTTGGGTATGGAAATTACACCATTACGGCAAAAGATTTGAATGATTGCACAAATTCTACAACTATCAGTATTTTTGAAAAAATTTGTTGTGAAAATGTGTTTGTACCAACTGCATTTTCGCCAAACAATGATGGCAGAAATGACGAATTGAATTTATTGAATAAAAATGGCATTATTTTGGACCAATTTATCATTGTAAACAGATGGGGCAATATTGTATTTACTGCACAACATATTGATGACCGTTGGGATGGAAAATATAAAAGTATAGATGCTGAATTAGGCACTTATTATTATCTATTAAAATACAAATGTTCTTCTACTGATAAAAATTATTTTTACAAAGGAGATATTTTGTTGGTTCGTTAAACCAGTGATATTCTATTGCTATAAATCAACTATTTTAGTGGATTTATATAGGTTATTTTTAATGGGTTTCAACGGGTTAATAATTCCTTTTTTTTCTGTATTAGAAAAAATAATACAAATTGTTAAAAAATAATTTTGTCGAAAAAAATAAGCACCAAAAAATACGGTTGTGTTTTTTTTACTGTAACTTCATATTCGTTCTTTAAAAGAGTAATTATTAAAAATTTAAAATTATAGAATTATGAATGTGAAAATTCAAACACATCGCTTTGATGCCGACAAAAAATTGTTAGATTATGTACATGCAAAAGTTGATAAATTAAAAACTTATCACGACAGCATTGTAGATGTTGAGGTTTATCTTAAAATAGACAATGTTGTGCATCAAATTAAAGACAAAATTGCAGAAATAAAAGTACATATTCCTAAGCATACCTTTTTTGTAAAACATGAATCAAAACAATTTGAAGAATCTTTTGACTTAGCATTAAAATCAATAATTGATCAAATTAAAAGCTACAAAGAAAAAGGCAATTCGATTCAATTTGTTGATCTTGAACAAATAGTTGATGATGAGGATGAACTCATTAATGATTAATATGAAAAAAGAGCGTCTAAAAATTTAGACGCTCTTTTTTTACCAATTCATTCTTTCTTTCAAAGAAGTTATATGGGCTAAATGATGGTTTCCATGCCATGAATATAAACACAACACGTCTTTTATTCTAAATGATTTTTCGTATTGACTATGATAATATGTTCTGTTTAAATCATCGGTAGAAAGTGATTTAATAATTTCAATTATTTTTAAATGTACTGCAAAAAGAATCGTAATCGAATTATTAAAAGGCAAATTATAATCTGGAAGTTGAGCCCACAAACTTTCGATATAAGGCTTTATGGTTGGGTTATTTTCTGTTAAGGCTAATTTTATTCTGATTAAACAATTCATGTGACTGTCGGCACAATGATGAATGACTTGATTAACCGTCCAACCACCCTCTCGATAAGGTGTGTTTAATTGAAACTCCAACAAACTTTGAACCGCTAATTCTAATCGTTTTGGAAACGTTTCAATATTTAAAATAAATTCTTTCAATTCATTTTCTGTATAATCTTCTTGATAAATACATTGCCCAATTGGGTATTTTAATTTTTCTAATTCCATGTTTTATTCTTGAGTTTTGGGACAATATATATTTATTAATTCATCAATTTTTGTTTCAGTGATATTCATTGGATAATAATTATCTATAGCTAAATATTTAATTTGTTCTCAATTATAAAATAATTATAATTTACCTACTAAACTATCGATTATTATTTTCTTTTGATTGCGTTTCTTTTTAGATAAAAATAGTTCTCTAAACGAGTTAAACGATTTTTTATAAGAAATACCTACTCCACCTTTTGCCGGATTGTTCCCAGCTAAATCGGATGTATTATTTGCAAACGTATTTAATCGTAATCGTCCATCATCGGTTAACAACATTTGTGCCTTAAAATCTCCATTTAAATTATTGCTTGATGTATTATTAGTAGTTCCTTGAGCGCCTACGTCAACACTGCTTCCAACATCTAATATTACTCTATCTTTAAACAAATTGGTAGTTACATTAAACTTAAATTCATTTCGTTGAATACGGTCTAAATCATTGTAATTTGTGGAGTTTTGATAGGCTACATTCAAGGATATATTTGTCCAGCCTGTAATATTTTGAAACTGATTCGTTATTTCATTAGACAACGCAGCGCTTACTAAATCAGATACTGTAGAAACGGCTCCTTGTCCATAAGCATTTGTACTAGCCAACCCTTCTGATGATTTAAAATCATTAAACAATAACAATACACCTGCTTGAGCAATTAGTTCATTTTCATTATTTTTTATTTGCTCTAATTTACTATACGCTGATGTCCCTACTGCTTTATTATCAGGCTGCGTAATGTCAAATTTAATGTCTGGCTGCAAAAGCGAATTCGTCATTAATATAGAAACAAACGTAGGATATACTTTTTTGGCTTCTGTTAAATCGGCACCTTCTACCTGACCAATCACTAAAGGATATAATGCTTTTTTTTGTGGTAATTTATAGATGGCTTTTATGTTCATATTTGCATTTAAGGCATCCCCATTCCATACAATTTTACTACCTTCATCAATGATGAATTCTTTGTTAAACAATCCTCTAAAATTAAATAAATATTTCCCTTCGGTAATTTGATAAGTACCATTCATATCAATTGAATTCCCTAAATCGATGACCAACCGAATATCTCCATTTCCTTTTGCTACAATTTCTTCCCCTGTATTCGCGTCTAAAATAATTGAAGTTTCTGCATCAGGTGTTGCATCAATATTCATATTTAATTTTACATAGCTCGACCTTCTTTTCTTATTATTTTGTTCTTTTTGGTAGCGTCCAAATTGTTTATAATGTACAAATTCATACGTTGAAGCATCACCTTTAGAATTAATTGGGAGAAAGAATTTTGATCCTTTTAAAGGTTTAACATCCATGTCTACATTAATATCATTTAGCTCTCCTGCTAAATCAACATTTATTTTTGCAGGCACATATCCATAAAACAATTCATTATCATATTCTTTCGTATTCAAACATAAAAGATCATTTGATTTTATATTAAAATTTAAAAAGAAATTGGTAAAATTATCATGCGTTATATATCCTTTCACCAATCCCTGATAGTTTCCGATTCGCTCATCTTTCAAATAAAAATCATTCATCTCGATATAATGATTATTAAATTTTAATTTTGCATCCTCTATGGAATAGGTTGTGCCTAAGAAAATAACTTTTACGGTTGCTTTATCTAGATTAATTGCACCAGATATTTTAGGCTCATTCAATCGACCTTTAACGGTTACATTGCCGGTGGCTAGTCCTTTTAAATTTTGAATATATTCCGACAAAAATTGATTTAAAAAGGAAATACTTTGTTTGTTTAATGAAGCTTCAATATCAATTGTGCTGTCTTTTGCATTAATGTTTCCTGCCACATGAGCAAAATTTTGATTCCGTTCAATACTCGTATTTTTGTCTATATCTACCATTTTATTTTCAACATCATAGCTTGCTATTATTTTTACAAACCCAAGGGTATCATTATTGATACGCACTTCGTTATCAGAATAAATAGTTGATTTAATGTATGGCTTATTAGTAAAGTCTTTTATTTGCACCTTACCACTCAATCGCCCATAATATCGAGGATTAGCCGATGTGTAATCTGAAATACTTTCTAAATCAATATCGTATAAATTAATTCTTACATTATTGACCAAACTGTTTTCCGAATTGATTGTAATTCGTTGTGCCCCATTTTCGATTACCACATCTTGAAATAAAATTTCTTTCCCAATCACTATATTTTGATTACTGTAAAATTGCCAACTGTCATTTTTAAAACTAATTTTTGAAGGCAATAAATTGAGGTATAAATTATTTTTTAATGCCGTTGCTTTACAATTGATAGACGCATCGCCAAGCAAATCATTAATACTTTGCGTATTGATAGAAAGTGATGCCGTATCATTTGCCATGCTGGAGTTTATTTGCATGGATGGAATGATGACTTCTTCATTATAAAATAAATTTTCGGTGGTTGCGTTGAAATCTAGACTATTAAAATCACCTCCTCCAACTAACACTATATTTTTTATTTTCAAATCGTCATATCCTAATGATGGGATATTGGCATCTAAAACCATTTTATGGTTGATTGTATTTAATTCACCATTGATTGTTGTTCCTGTTATGCCGTTAAATGATGGAATAAATGTTTTCAAAATAGAATCCGCATCTTTTACGGTTGTATTAAATACAAATGCTTGATCTTTAAAATGGGTAGTAGGCAGTGAAATATATTCGGGCAAATAATGATGCATATAAATTTGAAATGCATTACCTAATTCTGAAATATTAAATTCCCCTTTGAGTTCTGCATCAACAATTGAACTGGTTAAACGCAACGTTTTTTCATTATTGACATTAAAGGATTCTAACAACAATTCATCCACATAAATTTTTCGTTCACCATTTTTAATACTGATATTTTTAAGTAAGGCTGAGCCCGTAAAATTATCAATATTGTCGCCTGTAAAATTTAGAATAGCTAAGCCTGATGCAATAATAGGCTCTTTCGTAATTCCCATTTTTTGCAAATTGATGCTAATAAATCGGGAGTTAAAATTATAAGAAGGTTGCTTACCGCTGAGGTCTAATTTACCATTAAAGTTCAGCGCTAAATTTTCATCTTGTGAAACAAAAATTCCATCGAATTTCATTTTGGCAACTAAACCATTAATCGTCAAATTATGGTAAGTATTTCCTTCAACATCGATTCGTTGTAGGGTTGCATTTATTTTTGCATCTAAGGAATTCATATCGAAACCTTGTCCATCTACTTTGCCATTCATGCTTAAAACGCCTATCGTTTTTTGCTTTACCAATTTACCTAATTGCAAGTTATTTGTTTGAAGCGATCCTTTGTAGGTAGGATTTTTAGGCTTTAAATTCATATTTAAATCCACAATAGTATTCCCTAATGTTGTATTCAAAGTTCCTTTAGTATTAAATTCATCTACCTTGCCTTTATAGTTTCCTATAAATTCAATTTTCTTTAAATCGGTCCAAGCGATAGCATCAGTTTTGGTTTGTGGAATGAGCTTGTTTAAATCAGTACCACTCGTCAAAAGCGCTTTAGATTCTACATCAAAAATCGAATGATCAACATCAGGCAAGCCTACAACATGTGCGTTTCCTTTAAATGAAGTATTCAATGTAGAAAGCACAATGTTTTTTGCTGACATATCTCTAACAGTTCCATCAAAATCACCTGCAATTTTTACAGCAATAGGATATTCATTTAAAATATTCGCAAAATAACCAACATCTAACGACGATACTGAAGAATTTTTCAACGAAGCGGTCATCCTCACTTTGTCTATGTAATCATTAAAATTATGAAAATTTTTGTAGCGCATTTCATAATACGCTGACAATGTAGAATTGTCGGTTTTTAATAATAAATTGGACAACACACTTTGCACTTGTGATACTCTTGCTTTCGCACTCATTTCATTAATAGAAATTCCACAACGCTCTTTTGCTGTCATATTTTTTATATCCGAAAAAATAGTATCGGCAATTACTACTGTATTTTCTAGATCAATATTTAAATTGGTAATGCCTAAATGACTTTCGTCAAACTCGGTTAATTTAGGTATTTGCTTTCCATCGTTATAATTAAATGTTGATTTTTCTAACGTAATTTTTTTAACAGACAATGAAAAAAAATCTGGATTAAATGGCGTGCCCCATTCTGTAGAATCAATTACTTTTATTCGCTTTGGTCGATTGCCTGTATATTCTTTTACATCAATATTGGCTTCATGAATTAAGATTTCAGCGAGATTAATTTTCTTTTTGTCTAAATCCAATTCATCCACCTTCAAATTTAATGCTGCAATAGCAAAACGCATATCCTCTCCCACCCAAGCATCATCCATGTAGAATTTTACATTTTTCAATGCCACATTTTTTAAATCAATTTTAGGATTTGAGGAAGCCGTTTTTTCTTTTTTAGGTTGAGGCTTTTCAATCGTAGAAGTATCTTTTTTCGATTCTACATTTAATGCAATTGCAATAAAATCATAATTCCAAATTGAATCTTTTGATCGATTTAAAAATACGTTGGCATTTTGGATAGTCACATTATGAATTACTGAAGTTTCATCATTCCAATAATTACTCAATAATTCGCTGGTTTTCAATTGTAGATTTCCAATATAAGCCAAGGTATCTTTTTTATCATCTTGAATATAAATACCATTTATATTAAACTTATTGAAAAAAGAAAAATTAACATGATTAATTTCAACTTTAGTGTGCAATTTATCAGACAAATAAGTAGTTGCTTTTTTCACTAAAATATTTTGATATTTTTCTTTCGTAAGCAAATACAAACCTATGACTATCAGTAAAATGACAGTCAACAAGAAAAAGCCTATTATTTTAAAAAAGCGTTTCAACATTTATTCAATTACAAAAATAGTTTTAAGAATTTAATAAAAGTGCAATATTTAGGAATAATGCTGTTACAAACGATAAATAACATAATTTTAGAAAATGACAAGATGAAAATTATATGTACAATTTCTGTGCTTATCTATTTTTTAAATTTAAGTAGCCTATAAAATGTGGTCAATTATCGAAAGTGAATTTGCAAACAAACTATTTTTATGAAAAATATGTCTTAATTTTAAAATATGAAAATGAAAACAAAGCTCATTATTTTATTACTCCTTATTGTAACTACGAGTTTTAGTTGTAAAAAGAAATCTAAAGCAGGTTTAGGTGGAAATGCCAATTTAAAAGTTGCTGCACAACATCATGGTTTAATAATCGATAGTTGCACAATTTCTATAAAATTTAATTCGTTAGATGCTCCAAGCGATGGCGTGTATGACTTGACTCAAAAAGTAAGCAAAGGCAACGCTGGAGATAGCTACACTATTTTTAAAGGATTAAAAGCTGGCGATTATTATGTATATGGAATTGGTTGGGATCCTTCAATTTCAAACAATGTAAAAGGCGGCATTCCTTATACAATTGATAATGAAACCGATTTGAGTATTATTGTTCCTGTGACGGAGACGCATTAAATTTACTTCACCACCTCCATTTCATCAATCAACCATTTGGCACCACCAAATTTTTCGATGATGAATAATGTGTAACGAACATCTAATGTAATGTTTCGGCAAAGGTTAATATCATACATTATATCACTCATAGTTCCTTCCCAAATGCGGTCAAAATTGGTTCCAATTAATTCTCCATTTGCATTCAACACTGGACTTCCGGAGTTTCCACCTGTAGTATGATTAGAGGCTAAAAATGCCAAAGGAACCGTTGGTTTACCATCTACCTCAATGGCATAATCGCCATAATCTTTGGACTCGTGTAACTCCATTAATTTCTTTGGCATTTGAAACTCTTCTACATTCGGATTGTGCTTTCTTACAGCACCATCAAGGGTTGTGTAATAATCGTAGCGCATTCCATCTTGAGGTTTCAAACCTTCTACTTGTCCATAAGAAACACGAAGTGTAGAGTTTGCATCTGGATAAAATTGTTCTCCTTCTTTATATTCTTTTAAAGCCGAAATGTATTTTCCATACAAGCCGTTTAATTTCAATAAATGTGCTTTTAAGGTGATCAAATTTTCTTTTTGTAATTTATCGAAGTATGAATAAACGATGTACGCAGGATCACTTTTTATTGCCGAAATAATTTTATTTTTTTTTGTACCTGACATTAATATTTTAAAACTATTTGTATCACCAATGAATGAATTATTATAGATTTTATAAACCATGGCATCGCTTACCATATCATTATTTTCTATATCATTTCTATATATTTTAAACAAGTCGAGCGCAATTTTATAGTCTGTATTTTTATTGATTGATTGATAAAAACCGGATAGTTCTTTGTTGTAAATTTTTAATTTCGACAAGTCTTTCAAGGTATCCACAGCTTTTAAGATTGAATTATAAATGTTACCTTTTTTCAACATTTCACTTGCCCAAATCGATTCATTGATATATTCATTCAATTTTATTGACGTGTTTTGAGCTTCATAGTTTGTTGTGAAATCAGCAATGATTTTTCCGTATTTTTCTTTACGAAATTCATCCGAATTTACCCAAGCCATAAATTCGGTTTCTTCTTGTTGTTTTTTAACGATGGCATTATTTAATTGCAATCCTAATAATTCGCCTTTCCATTTTTTATAGTAATTCGCAATTCCTGCTTGTTTTGAAGCATATTTAATGAAGTTTTCTTCACTTTCTTTCATGTCTGCTTCCATAATGTTCAATCGTTTTTCACGAATTTTTATTCTTGCAGGATCCAATGTATTCATCACTTCTGCAACGCCATTGCTGGTTAAATATTCATTAGTACGACCAGGAAAACCATATACCCAAGTAAAATCGCCTTCCTCTACTCCACCAATATTTATTTTCATGGAACGACGTGGCACAAAAGGCACATTGTCTTTCGAAAAATCAGCTGGTTTATTTTCTTTATTGGCATAAATTCTAAAAACACCAAAATCGCCTGTATGACGAGGCCATGCCCAATTATCGGTATCGCCACCAAATTTGCCTATGCCATTTGGAGGAAAACCTACTAAACGAATGTCATTGTATTTTTCGGTAATGAACATATAATACTCATTGTCTGAATAAAATGATTTGATTTGCGCACCATAACCAGTGCTCGCTTTTGTTTCTTTTTCTATATTAGCGATGTTTTCAAACACGATTCTGTTTTTTGTAGAATCAGCCATTTCATCTAAAACACCTGCTTTTACGAGTGTTGTTACATCGTCAATGCGAACAATAAATGTCACACTCAAACCAGGGCATGGCAATTCTTCTTGATTATTCATTGCCCAAAAACCATTTAATAAATAGTTGTGGTCAACACTACTCAAACCTTGCACAGCGCCATATCCACAATGATGATTCGTTAAAACTAATCCTTTATCTGAAATTACTTCACCTGTGCAACCTCCACCAAAAATCACTACAGCATCTTTCAAACTTCCTTCATTGATATCATATATATCTGAAGCCTTAATTTTCATGCCCATTTGGCGCATTTCCTTTTCATTCATATGCTGTAAAAGAAAAGGCAACCACATACCTTCTTTCGCAAATATGGAAGATGTGTATAAAAAAACAAGGGTAAAAAGTAATTTAGATTTCATGTTATATTATTTTCGTATTTTTAAAAAATTGTTGGCAATTGTCTGATGACAGTTGTCGTAAAAGGCTAAATTATAAATTAAAAATGAATTTTAGCGTCTTTAAAAAATAAGAATTTAAAACTTTTAACAAAAAAACAGATATCGAATATCTGACATCAGACATCATTTAAAGAAAATGTTTATAGAACCTAACATACGACAATCGAAAAAAGGCTGGATAGAAGTAGTTTGTGGTTCTATGTTTAGTGGAAAAACAGAAGAGTTAATCCGTAGACTTCGAAGGGCGCAAATAGCCAATTTAAAAGTAGAAATTTTTAAACCTACTGTTGACACTCGTTATGATGAAACTGATATTGTTTCGCACAATGATACTCGTATAAAAAGCACTCCTGTCGAAAATTCTCAACAAATTTTATTATTGGCACAAGAAGTAGATGTTGTTGGCATTGATGAAGCTCAATTTTTTGACGAAGAAATGCCCAATGTTGCTGAAGCATTGGCAAGTAGAGGTATTCGTGTAATTGTTGCAGGTTTAGATATGGATTTTTTAGGTCGTCCTTTTGGCCCCATGCCACAAGCATTGGCTATGGCTGATTACGTTACTAAATTACATGCAATTTGTATGGTTTGTGGTGACATTGCTAATTTTAGTTATCGAAAAACGGTTTCAGATGCAACTGTTTTATTAGGAGAAAAAGACGTGTATGAACCTCGTTGTAGAACTTGTTATCATTTATAATTTACTTTAAAAAATTGCCACTTTTGATTACCATCTAATTTTAGTATTATTTTCTGATATCAATATAATGGAAATCTCTAGTAAAGAAAAATACTATATTTGTCAATATTATATATGGCAAAAAATATTTTAATAACAGGTGGTGCAGGTTTTATTGGCTCACATGTCGTTCGTCGATTTGTGAATAATTATCCTCAATATAAAATTTTCAATTTAGATGCATTGACTTATGCAGGTAATTTAGAAAATTTAAAAGATATTGAATCGAAAGAAAATTATACTTTCATTAAAGGAAATATTTGTGATGCAGATTTAGTTGACAAAATTTTTCAAGAAAAAAATATTGACACGGTGATTCATTTAGCTGCCGAAAGTCATGTGGATAGAAGTATTACAGACCCATTGGCATTTGTACAAACGAATGTAATTGGAACAGCAAATTTACTAAATTCAGCAAGAAAATTTTGGAATAATAATTACGAACATAAATTATTTTATCATGTTTCAACTGATGAAGTTTATGGTAGTTTAGGCGATACTGGTTTCTTTTATGAAACAACTGCTTATGACCCAAGAAGCCCCTACTCAGCCAGTAAAGCAGGAAGCGATCATTTGGTAATGGCATTTTATCATACCTATCATATGCCTATAGTTATTAGTAACTGCTCTAACAATTATGGTCCCAATCATTTCCCCGAAAAATTAATCCCTTTATCTATTAATAACATTTTACAAAACAAACCATTGCCTATTTATGGCAAAGGAGAAAATGTGAGAGACTGGCTATATGTATTAGATCATGCGACTGCAATAGACACAATTTTACATAAAGGAAAAATTGGCGAAACCTATAATATTGGTGGGCATAATGAATGGATGAATATTGATTTAATTCGATTATTATGTAAAATAATGGATGTAAAATTAGGAAGAGAAAAAGGAACCAATGAAAAATTAATTACGTTTGTTACGGATAGAGCCGGGCATGATTTACGCTATGCAATTGATGCGACAAAATTAAAAGAAGAATTAGAATGGACGCCTAGTTTACAATTTGAAGAAGGACTAAATAAAACAGTTGATTGGTATTTAGAAAATTCAGAATGGTTAAAAAATGTGACGAGTGGAGAATATGCTAATTATTATGATAAACAATATCATCAAAACTAAAAGAAAATGAAAGGAATTATATTAGCAGGAGGCTCAGGCACTCGATTATACCCAATAACTAAGGCCATTTCGAAACAACTAATGCCTATTTATGATAAACCCATGATTTATTACCCACTGTCGGTTTTAATGATGGCAGGTATAAATGAAATTTTAATAATTACCACACCCGAAGACAATGAGCAATTCATTCGACTTTTAGGAGATGGTTCTGATATTGGATGTAAAATTACCTATGCCAAACAAGAAGTTCCAAATGGGTTGGCTCAAGCATTCGTAATTGGAGAAGAGTTTATTGGCAATGATAAAGTAGCATTGATTTTAGGTGATAATATTTTTTATGGTAGTGGTTTAGGACGTCAATTGCAAACCCTACAAAATGTAGTAGGAGGTTATGTGTTTGCATACCCTGTTTCTGACCCCGAACGATATGGTGTTGTTGAATTTGATGAAAATTTTAATGCGAAATCCATAGAAGAAAAGCCACTCAATCCAAAGTCGAATTATGCTGTTCCTGGTTTGTATTTTTACGACAACACAGTTGTTCAAATTGCTAAAGACTTAAAACCTTCTGCTAGAGGTGAATATGAGATTACAGATGTCAATAAAATTTATTTAGCGCAAGGAAATCTAAACGTTGCTGTTTTAGATAGAACCACTGCATGGCTGGATACTGGAACGTTTGATAGTTTGCACGATGCCTCAGAATTTGTACGTGTTATTGAAAAACGACAAGGAACAAAAATTGGTTGCATTGAAGAAATTGCCTTTGTAATGAAATATATAGATGAGGCACAATTACAAAAACTTGGAGAGAAACTTATAAAAAGTGGCTATGGTGACTATTTACTAAATCTTATCAAAAATTAATTTAAATTTTATTACTTTCGCAAGAATCTAATTAATATGGATAGTAATTACTTTGCGCATCCGTCTGCTATAGTTGACGAAGGATGTAAAATTGAAAATGGAGTTAAAATATGGCATTTTAGTCATATTATGCCTAATTGCGTGATAGGTGAAAATTGCAATATTGGTCAAAATGTGGTTATATCTCCTGAAGTTGTATTAGGGAAAAATGTAAAAATTCAAAACAATGTTTCTATTTACACCGGAGTAACTTGTGGTGATGATGTATTTTTAGGTCCATCGTGTGTATTTACGAACGTAACAAACCCAAGAAGCGGCGTTAATAGAAGAGGTCAATATGACAAAACGCATGTTGGCAATGGAGCCTCAATAGGAGCTAATGCAACTATTGTTTGTGGACATGATATTGGTAATTTTGCGTTTATTGGAGCAGGTGCAGTGGTTACAAAAAACGTACCCGATTATGCCTTATTGGTGGGAAATCCTGCAAAACAAATTGGCTGGATGAGCGAATATGGTCATAAATTGTTGTTTAACAGCGATGGGATTGCCATTTGTGAAGAAAGCCAACAAGAATATAAATTAGAAAATAATAAAGTGACAAGAATAAAGTAATATTTTATGGGGAAGATAAAATTTGCCGTTATAGGCTGTGGACATATTGGAAAAAGACATGCTGAAATGATTTCTAGAAATGAGGAATCAGAATTAGTTGCTTTAGTAGATGTGAAAGAAAAAAGTAAATTAGGAATTGAAGCATTTAACGTTCCATTTTTTAACTCCATTGAAGAATTATTAGCGTCCGAAATTGCGGAAACAATTGATGTAATCAATATTGCTTCTCCAAATGGATTTCATGCAGAACATTCATTATTAGCCTTAGAAGCTAAAAAGCATATTGTGGTTGAAAAACCAATGGCTTTAAATAAACAAGATGCCGAAAAAGTTATTTTTAAAGCTTTACATGTGCATAAACAAGTGTTTGCAGTCATGCAAAACAGGTATAGCCCACCAAGTGTTTGGATTAAAGATATTATTGAAAGTGGCAAATTAGGTAAAATTTTCATGATGCAACTAAATTGCTATTGGAATAGAGACGATAGATATTATAAAGCCGATAGTTGGCATGGTAAAAAAGAATTAGATGGTGGCACTTTATTTACACAGTTTTCTCATTTTATCGATTTGATGTATTGGTTATTTGGTGATATTCAAAATGTAAATGCACGATTTGCAAATTTTAATCATAGTCAATTAACCGAATTTAAAGAAGATAGCGGTGTAATTAATTTTGAATTTGTGCATGGTGGTTTAGGTTGTTTAAACTTCTCAACTTCTATTTGGGATAAAAATTTAGAAAGCTCAATGACCATTATTGGAGAACATGGCAGCGTAAAAATTGGTGGTCAGTATATGGATAAAGTAGAAGTTTGTCATATTAAAGACTATGAAATGCCTGAACTTGCAGCTACAAATCCAGGTAACGATTATGGAGCCTACAAAGGCAGTGCTGCCAATCATCATTATATAATTGAAAACGTAGTGGATGTATTAAAAAACAGAGCAACAATTACAACCAATGCGTTAGAAGGTTTGAAAGTCGTGGATATTATTGAAAGAATGTATAAATAAGAAAGAAATGACAAATTATTTAGATAATATTAAGAATAAAAAAGTAATAGTAACAGGTGGGCTAGGATTTGTAGGACATAATTTAGTTAATACGTTACTTACAACATATAATTGTGAAGTAATAGTCATAGATAATTGTTTAAATAGCCACCCAAGTATACTAGGAGAAAATTTATCTAAAATAACTTTTATCAACACGGATGCTTTAAATATAGAAAATTACCAAGAAGATTTAGAAGAAGTAAATTATATTTTTCATTTAGCATGTGTTCAAATTGCAGCTTCTAGTAAAAATGCAGAATATGATTTACAAGTAAATGCTTTGAGTACTCTAAGAATTCTCGAATATTTCAAAAACAATCCTTCCAAAAACCTTGAAAAGTTTATTTATACTTCTTCAGCGTCAATATATGGTAGCAGTACAAGTCTCCCTCTTAATGAGTTAAGCTACCCAAAAGTATTAAGCAATTATGCTGCAACAAAACTATTGGGTGAAAATTTTACAATAATTTATGGACAAAATTATCATATTCCAGTTACTTCAGTAAGATATTCTAATGTATACGGATATGGACAATCACCAAAAAATCCATATTGTGGAGTATTAGGTAAATTTATTGATTCAGCATTAAAAGGTACAGACTTGCCTGTAATTGGAGATGGAGAACAAACTAGAGATTATACTTTTATTACAGATGCTGTACATGCAACAATTTTAGCGGCTGTTCATCCTATGGCAACTAATGATGTATTTAATGTTGGAACAGGAGTTGAAATTTCAGTGAATAGATTAGCTGAAATAATACAAGAACTTGTGCCTGGTATTAATATAATAAGACTTCCTGAAAGAGATATAGATAACATTAGAAGAAGAGTTGTTGATATTGAAAAAATACATCAAAAATTAAATTGGACGCCTCTTATTAGCATTAAAAATGGAATCGAAGAAACTATATATTGGTACAAATCCCATTTAATAAATAATAAAGATTAATTGAATGGTATTCATAACAAGTATTTTTATTTTTTTATTCATATTATTACTGTTTATTTTCTTTAAAAATAATAAATCTGTAGGCAGTGATCATTTTTTTCATTTTAAACTATCAAATGAAATAAGAGAAAATGAGGGGAAATTAATTACCCATTTTAAACACCTTGTAATACCAACTCCTATTTATTATCCTCAGCTTTATCATAAATTACTATCCTTATTTAGCAAAAAATTTGTAACCGAAAAGGGACATCTTTTAAATTATTTTTTTAACTCTTTGTTGGTAATAGGTATTGCTTCAAGTATATTTTTATTTAAAAAAGAATTACATATAACTAATACCAATATTTATAAAATATTGTTCATATTCGTTACAACTCCTTTTTTTTATGTGTTTTGGAATGCAAAAAATATGGGTTTAAGTGGAAGGTCGTTCGGTCTGTTTTTAGGGCAAATTTATTTATTATCGCTATTATACTTTATTCATACTAATAATTATTTCATAATAATATTACTTTCATTCATTTCATGTATCGCTTGGTTTGGCAGCAACTTTGCATTCCAAGCAATTTTATTCATTTCGATACTCTTTTCTTTTTTTTATCTCAATCAATCATTTTATATCTTATTGCCTGTAGTTATCGGTTTTGCAATTTGGTTTATATTAAATCCTAAAGTTGCTAAAATCTATTATTTGGAATTAATTAGGTTGAAAATTATGTTTTTTAATTATTTAATTTTTACCATGAGTTTAAATAACAGACCAAGTATTTGGGGAGATTTTATTACAGGGTTTCATAAAAAGTATAAAACAGATTCTAAAAAAAATTTGTTAATTTATATATATACAAATTCAATTATTAGTGCCTTACTGGGTTATCCAATTGTTTTTATTTTAATTTATTATATAGCAATCAACGCTAATAATTTAGTTTCATTTCAGAAAATTTTAACCTCATTATTTCTTTCTGGCTTTTTAGTATTTATATTTACCACATTTAGAAAGACTCGTTTTTTAGGTGAACCAGAAAGATACCTTGAGTTTATTTTACCAGCTTGTGTTCTTTTATCTTTAACGCTGAAAAATATTAATTTAAACATAATCATAGTAATAAACTTAATACTATTATTGTTAAATTATTTTATTATTTTAAATAAAAAGGGAAACACTACAAATGATACAAAAAATAATATCAGTGCATTTATTAATAAAATTAATATAGAGCAGCAAAATCAAGAAATTAAAATTTTATCGAATAATGAAACCATCTCTAGATATCTTATGGAATATGATAATATTAAATTATTCTTTGCATATATTTCAAAACCAGAAACTTTAGGTGTTTCCTTCAATGATATTTATCAAAAATTTGGAGATGAGTATCAACCCAAAGCATTAAACAGTTTTTATAAATGTACAAATTTTGATTATCTGATTATTAATTCAAATAATTTGGATACTTATATTTCAGAATTAAAATGTTTTGGAGATATTGATTTTGAAAATTTAATAATAGTTGAAACATTTCCAAATATTGTTATTTACAAAATAATTCATTAATATTTTGAAAAACGCAATAAAATCTATAGCTGTATTTGGAATATCAAATTTACTTTCAAAAGTACTTTCTTCATTCTTAATTCCATTATTAATTGCAAAATATATAAGTAAAGAAAGCTTTGCATCTACCGACATAATAATATCATTTTTTTCTTTAATTGCATTACTAACCTCCCTATCCTTGGAGAGTGCTTTGGCAAGATATTTTTACAACGAAATAAAAAACAGCAGCTTAATTTCTTCAATAATTTTTACGGTAGGTTCGCTTTCTTTATTATTTACATTAATCTCTATTTTGTTTTCAAATTACATCTCAACATTCTTTTTTGGGAATGAGGAATATACTAAATTATGTATAATAGGTAGTTTGCTGATTTTCTTTTCTAATATAAGCACTATTACGAATATATACTTAAGATTCTCAGAAAAAATCAACCTATTTGCAATTATATCTTTATCTCAATTTATTATTATACTTTCCTATTTATTTCTTTCATTTAAATTTAACACCCTATCTAGCGACACAATCATTATTGCCATTGTTTTGCAAAATTTAATTCCTGTATTAATAATAGTCCCTTTATTTATTAATAAATTTGAATTTAAAATCTCTCTTCCAACATTAATTATTTCTTTAAAATATTCCTTACCCTTAGTGCCTATTACTATAATGGTATGGGTTAATATTTACTTAAATCGTTTTTTACTACAACATTCCAAAGGATTACAATCACTATCAGATTATATGTTAGCTTTAAAGATAGCCAGTATTATTACACTAATTGAGTCTGTTTTTAATATGTTTTGGCAACCGTTTTTTTTAAAACGATTTTCTGAAAAAGAAAATTTCAAGAAGTTTGAGATAATATTCAATTTATTAATATTGCTGTTCTTCATCCTATTTATTGTTTCTGTATTCATATACCCCCAACTAATTGATTTTTTTTATGATTCTAAATACTCTATTTCAAATCAATATTTTGGATTATTGGCTTTAACATTTCTAATCAATATTTTCAATTCATTAATTGGAATTGGAATTAATGCAATGAATAAAACAGGTATTTCTTCATTAATTTTTATAATAACATCTCTTTTAGGTATAATGATGAGTTATATTCTACTTTATTATTATAATACTATTGGTTTGGTAGTTAGTTCTCTAATATTGAGTATTTTAAACATTTCACTTACTATTTTTTTTACACAAAAATTTATTAAAATTAATTATAACTATCGAAGCTTAGTAATAATCATTTTCTTTTCAATTATATTTTATGTTATAAATTCTTTAACACAATTCAATCTGTTAATAAAATTCTTTTTTCTTGTTATATTCATTATATTAGTACTTTTTATAAACATTAAACATTTTACATCTAATACTTTTTTCATGACTCAATTTGAAAAATTTAAACTAAAATTATTTAATAATGGGACTAGGAATATTCAATAACATATGCAAATTAATAAAAAAAGAATATTTGGCACCAGTAGGAATTAATCAATTATTTCTTAATTTTTTATTTCAAAGAATTTTTAGGGTCAATTCAAATGTAAAAACTTCAGTTCATTTTACATCGAAAATCGATGGATATAAAAATATTAATACTTCAAATGATGTATTATTTAACTTTGCAGTGTCTGGTGGATGCTATTTTGATATTAGAGAAGGTACAATACTAGAGATTGGAGAAGGTACAATATGGGCTTGGAATTGCTGTATACAGACTTCGAATCATGGACTTTTAAATAGACAAGAATACAAATTATCATCAATAAAAATAGGGAAAAATTGTTGGCTAGGAAACTCAGTTACTATTTTACCAGGAGTAGAATTAGGAGACAATGTTACCATTGGCGCCAATTCAGTCGTAACTAATAGCTTCCCTTCGAATGTTGTAATTGCAGGTTGCCCAGCAAAAATAATTAAAAATATTATAAATGATTAGATCTTTGAATTTTAAAAAAAAATATCTATTGATATTTTTTTTATTTTTTGTTTATTTTAAATCTAAAGCTCAAACAAGCTACAATGATAGTATTGCATTATCATCTTATTTTAATACTAATTTATACTTTAATGAAAATTTTCTAGGAAAAGTTTGGTATAATATCCCAAAAGTAGTTTCACCTACTGATTTAAATAATAAGTTGAATTATATTTTTAAATTCTCATCTCAAGAATATAAAAATAGTTATAAGAATATAAAAATTCATACCAAGTTTTTAGTACCAATCATAAATAATAGTTTTAATTCAATGTATGATACCAACTTCTATAGTCTTAAGAATTCTGATGCTATACAAGCTTTATCATATAGTTTAAATGGGAAAACAGACACTTCTAATTTCATTTTCACAAAATGTATTGATTCTCTGAATTCTTGTAACAAAGTGGGCATCTTAATTATACCAGGCTCAGGCGCTAATCAATCCTATATAACAGCATGGGGCACTGGCTACAATACCTCTTTTTGCAATGTTAATATTCATTTATCTAATTTAGGAGATTGTTATACGCTGACTAAAAACAATGAAGATTATAAAGCAATTTGTTTTAATCAAAAAAAAATAAATACAATAAACTTAGAAAATATTTTAAATGGCGCAAATAGAAATAGTGGAATTAATTATGTTATACAAGCTATTAGTCTTGTAAAGTACTTAAAAATTAAATATAAAAAAGTAATAATATTAGGTTTGTCTGAAGGAGGATATGCTTCTTTATTAACTTCTTTGGAATCTGAACCAGATGGTTCTATTGTTTCAAGTGGCTACTCTATCATGTATGATTATGACCCCTACTTCACTACAGAATTTAATAGGACATTTGGGTATACATATAACTCTACAAATAGAAATGAAATTAAAAATACTATTCATTCAAAAAATACCAACTACTTATTTTCTTATGGAATAAATGAAGGCATTCAACATTTTAATACTGAAAACCTATATGACAGTACCGTTAATTTTTTAAACTCTAATAAAGTTTCTAAATCAAAAAATTTTATTGGACATGCCTACCCTTATTGCAATACAATCGATTCTTTTTTCAATAAAATATTATCCAAACCTAAACCATATATACGAAAAGAAAATTTATGTACTACTGATAGTCTTAAAATTAGAGTTACATTTTGTGGCATTCCTCCATTTAATTTTTCAATAATAAAAGACAATTTATTAATTGGTAATTATACATCACTAATCGACACTTTTTACCTCACACTATTTAACGAAGGAAAATATGTAATAAAAGATTTAATTGATGCAACATATAATATAGGATTTAATAGTGATACTATTGAATATACAAAGTCCCCCAATTGCAATTACTTTTTATCATCTCTATTTGATTGTGATAGCAACTTGAATACACTTACATTCAATTTATTAGGGTCATCGCCATGGAACTTTAAATACAATTTCAACAATATCAATACAGATACTTTAGTAGCCGATTCTAATTTTAAATTAAAGGTACCAAATGGTATTTTTACCATAAATACTTTAAAAGATAGTAACAGTTGTTTTTCTTTAAATACCAATAATATAATTAATGTTATTAATAATCCAGTAGGTATCAATTTCTCTTCACCGCAATACATTTGTGATAGTAATAAAACCGCTATTCCCTTTTTACTTTCAGGGAAAGCACCATGGAAAATTATATACAAAAAAAACAGTATTGCTTATACAATTATAACTTCTTCCCCTAATTACACTGTATTTTTATCGAATGGCTCTTACTTATTTGAAAACATTTCAGACTCTAACAATTGTACTAAAATAATTAATCAAATTTTCAATTTTAATTATCAACCACTTTCTTATTTAATCACAAATCCTATTTACAACTGCGACTCAAATAAAGCTAAAATAAATTTTACATTACAAGGCAATCCACCATTCACTGTTTATTACAGAAAAAATAATGCCTCACAATCCTTTTCAACTTCACAATTATCCGTAGATAAATATTTTAATAACGGGTACTATATTTTTGATTCTATAAAAGATGCAACTTGTAGTAAAAATATTTCACCTGCCATTCAACATTATTTTTACTACAATCAAATTAATTTTTTTGCCACAAGTCCTTTATACATTTGTGATTCTAACAAAGCAAAAATAAATTTTACATTACTAGGAAATCCACCATATACAATTTCTTATTCTCAAAACGGCGTTGCCAATCAATTTGTAACATCTCAAAATACAATTGACAAATATTACGCAAACGGCATTTACAATTTTTCAAAAATAACAGATGCTACTCAATGCAATCTTAATTTTAATGTGTTAAAAAACATTAATTACGATTTATTAGGATGCCAAATGAGTAATCCGATTTATAATTGTGACTCAAATAAATCTAAAATTCATTTTGAGTTTCAAGGCAGTTCACCATGGACTATTTATTACAAAAAAAATAATATACCATTCTCTCTAACTTCTATAAACTCATCAATGGATGCATTTTTCAATAATGGAAACTATAGTTTTGATTCAGTTAAAGATGCAACTTGTTTGAAAATAATTTCGCCTAGTATTCAACATTCTTTTAATTATACCCCAACGAACACAAGCATCTCTACTCCATTTTACAATTGCGATTCAAATAAAACGTATGTTCAATTTACTTGTCAAGGCAATTCACCTTATACGGTTTATTATACTCAAAATGGATTCTTAAATCAATTTACTACTGGTAGTAGTTACACGAATAAAGTATTCAATAATGGCATATATTACTTTATTCAATCTGTAGATGGTTTAAATTGCAATGCGCCAATAAATCAAATTCAGACTATTAATTATCAACCAATTTCTTATTCGTTTACAAATCTTGGATACCATTGTGATTCAAACAAAACAAAATTAAATGTCACTTTATCAGGGAATTCACCTTGGACAATTTTTTATCGAAGAAACAATATTCCTCAATCTATTTCTACAAGTAATACCAACAATAATTTTTATTTCCTTAATGGAATTTACGAATTTGATTCTATTAAAGATGCAACATGTACAAAGCGAACTACATCTAGCATTTATTATAATTTTAATTACAGCCCTATCTCTGTAAGCGCACAAAATCCAATTTATAACTGCGATTCGAACAAGGCATTTGTTCAATTTAATATGACCGGAAATCCTCCTTACACATTAAATTATACGAAAGATGGAATAAATAATAACATGATAACCTCTTCAAATTATTTTAATCAATCCTTCCAAAATGGTTTTTACTATTTTATTAAAGTTACCGACAATACCAATTGCCAAACACCAATAAACCAACTCAATCATATTCAATTCGACACCTTAAATTACAGTATAGATTCGCCTAAATTTATTTGCGATTCTGTAAAAACAAAATTTCAATTTCATTTTCAAGGAAATGCTCCTTGGACTGTTTTTTATCGAAAAAATAATTTTCAAAATTCTTTTACAACAAATAATCCCGATTATTCTTTTTTGACCACAAACAGTACATTTAATTTTGATTCTTTAACAGATGCTACTTGTTCAAAAATAATGAATCCTACACTTGATTATATAATCAATAATTCCTTGTTGAATGTGATCATGGATACTCCAATGTATGACTGCTTTATAAACAAAGTAAAAGTTCATTTTCAATTTCAAGGTAATGCCCCATGGAAAATTCATTACTTTAAAATAGGGGTACCTAATGTATATAATTCATTAACTACTTATGCTAATAATTACGACGCCTACTTCACAACAGGAAATTACATTATAGATAGCATAACCGACAATTCTAATTGTACAAAAGTCTATAATACTTATGTTAACAATAATTACAGTCCAATTGGCTGTGTAAAAACAGCTACAATTTACAATTGTGACTCCAATAAAACTCAAATTAATTATCAATTATTAGGAGATGCGCCTTGGACGATTACTTATCTCAATATTGATTCAAACAGTATACATCAAAAATACACAAACTCATCTAATTTCAACTTGTTTTTAAATAATGGAAATTATGTAATTCAATCACTAACTGATTATAAATGCACCAAATTAATCAATGACACACTGCATTTAAATGTTCCAAAATTAATTTCTACTATTTCTGCCGAAGCAGTTTCTTGTGATTCCAATAAAATGTATGTAATTATTAATGCAACCTCTGGAAACCCTCCATTTTATTATAAATATTATAAAAACAATATCCTTCAAACTAAAACTTCGTATTTACCTACAGATACTTTTTATTTAGAGAACGGAGCTTATTTTTTTGAACGAATGACAGATTCAATTGGTTGCGAAATCATTTTCAATAAAAATGTGGTGGTTGAATACAATCCTTTCTATTTTAGTAACATCACCAATAAATACAATTGTGAAAAAGACAGCACATTAGTGAGCTTCAATATTGCTAATTACGATGATGTCTATTTGCAATACACCAAAAACAACAGCGCAATTTCTTCTTTAACCATTGATTATAAAAAACAAGATTTTTATTTTTCAAACGGAAACTATCATTGGATAAATATTATGGATTCTATCGGTTGTATTAAATCAATTGATCAATATTTAGAAATAAATAATGAACCCATTAATATTATTAAAGATTCTCTAATTAAGGATTGTGAAAACAGAGAATATACCTATCAATTTTCGTTTGATGGAAAATCTCCATGGAAAGTAAATTATAATAAAAATAATATTTTTCAAACTGAAATATTTTTTAATGAAAATAATAATTGGACGATTCCAGCTGGAAAATATTATTTTATAAACGTGACCGACAGCAATTTGTGCTCTATGGATATTTTGCGACAAGATACCTTAATTCAATTCTTAAATCAAAACCCAATAATTGAATATACCAATAACAGCATAATCGCTACACAAATCCCGTATAATTATACTTGGTACAAAGACAATGTAATTATTCCAAATGAAAAAAGCAATGTCATTACCCCTTATGGCAATGGTATTTATGCTGCTTCTACATTGGATAGTGCTGGATGTATTTACTACTCAAATAAAATCACCCTTAATTTCCCTGAAGACATTAACCTTTACCCAAATCCTTCGAGCGACAAAGTAAACATAACTGTCAATGCAAATTATGGTGATTATTGGGAATATTCGTTACATGATATGTTTGGCAATCAAATCGGACATGAACTAGTTTCATTTCCTTACAAAGAAATCAATATAGAACACTTAGCAAAAGGAGTATATCACTTTATCATTCAATTTTCTGATGGATTTGATGCTGATAAAAAAGTCATCCGATTTATGAAAAACTAATTTTACGCCCTTATCAAAGGCTTTTGCTCTTTTTATGATCTAGGCTTACTACCCAAATTCCCAATATCTTATTGGTCATGCGATCGCTTTGCTTTCTTTCTGAATATACATTTGATTGATAATTTGTCTCAATTAATGGTAGTAGATTTTATATTACACACTATCTTTGCGCCATGAATTTTCAACGCAAAAATTTATCCAACGAAGAATTAATTTCTATTTATAAGGAACTGCTGTTACCTCGTATGATAGAAGAAAAAATGTTAATCCTTTTACGTCAAGGTAGAATTAGCAAATGGTTTAGTGGAATTGGTCAAGAAGCAGTGGCAGTGGGTGCTACCCTAGCCTTAGATGCCGATGAATACATAATGCCTATGCATAGAAACCTGGGCGTTTTTACAGGTCGTAAAATGCCATTAGACAAACTATTTATGCAATGGCAAGGACGAAAAGAAGGCTACAGTAAAGGCCGTGAGCGTAGCTTTCATTTCGGTAGCAATGAGCATCATATTTGTGGAATGATATCTCACCTTGGTCCGCAATTGGCTATTGCCGATGGAATTGCCTTAGCGCACAAATTACGAAATGAAGAAAAAGTTTCTTTGGCTTTTACTGGAGATGGTGCCACAAGCGAAGGCGATTTTCATGAAGCATTAAACGTGGCTGCTGTTTGGAAGCTTCCTGTTATTTTTATTGTTGAAAATAATGGTTATGGCTTAAGCACGCCCAGCGATGAACAATTTATTTGCAAACAAATTGCCGACAAAGGCATTGGCTATGGCATGAAAGCCATTACCATCGATGGAAATAACATTTTAGAAGTTTACCAAGCCGTTAAAGATGCTCGTCAATATTGCATTACAGCGCAAAAACCAATCATGATAGAATGTATGACATTCCGAATGAGAGGACATGAAGAAGCCAGTGGTGTTAAGTATGTACCTAAAGAACTGTTTGAAATTTGGGGCAAAAAAGATCCCCTTACGAATTACGAAAACTTTTTATTAAACGAAAAAATTATCAGTACACAAAGTATCCAAAACCTTCGCGATGAATTTAAAATTTACATCGACGAAAGTCTTGAAAGAGGTTTTGCAGTTACAAACATTACACCCGATACCCAAGAAGAAATTAATGATGTTTATGCACCTCATATTGCGCTTCAAAATTCTCCTTTAGAAGGTAGGCCAGTAAAAGAGCTTAAACTTATTCAAGCCATTACCGAGGGTATTTATGAAGCCATGAACCGATTCCCTAATTTAGTTTTAATGGGACAAGACATTGCCGAATATGGTGGTGCATTTAAAGTAACAGAAGGGATGCTCGAAAAATATGGCAAAGAACGAGTTCGAAATACACCTCTTTGCGAAAGTGCCATTGTAGGCTCCGCTTTAGGGCTTTCCATCAAAGGATTTAAATCCATGATGGAAATGCAATTCTCCGATTTTGTAACCGTTGGTTTCAATCAAATCATTAATAATTTAGCTAAAATATATTACCGTTGGGGACAAAACGCCGATGTGGTCATTCGTATGCCAACCGGTGGAGGCGTTGGCGCAGGGCCCTTTCACAGCCAATCTACCGAGGCATGGTTTACCCATACCCCTGGTTTAAAAGTAGTCTATCCATCCACACCCGAAGATGCAAAAGGACTCATGATAGCCTCTTTTGAAGACCCTAACCCCATTCTCTTTTACGAACACAAAGCACTTTACAGAGCCATCAGTGGTCCTGTGCCAGAAGGTTATTATACCATTGAAATTGGTAAAGCCAAAACCGTTCAACAAGGCGACGACATTTCCATTATTACCTACGGAAGTGGAGTGCATTGGGCTATTGAATATGCCAAAAACCATCCTGAATTATCCATCGAAATTTTAGATTTACGAACACTCCTGCCATTGGATTATACCGCTATAAAAACGTGCGCAATGAACACAGGCAAAGTGCTAATCCTTCATGAAGATTCTTTAATAGGTGGTTTGGGAGGCGAAATTTCAGCATGGATAACCGAAAACTGTTTTCAACATTTAGACGCACCTGTTATTCGTTGTGCAAGTTTAGATACTCCAATTCCATTTGCCATTGAGCTCGAAGAAAACTACATGGCAAAAAGCAGGCTACACGAATGCATTCAAAAATTAGTGAACTACTAATTTTACTAGATACGCAGCGTATATAAAACATAAATAAAAACTCCACCAATGAACGAATTGGTGGAGTTTTGTTATGGATTAAAATGGAAATAAATGATAAAAAAAATGCCCCGAATTGAAAGACGAGGCGGCTTAAATGTTTTCACAACGGAATAATCCTTATTGTGAAAAGGTTTCTAAATGTGATACAAAAGTAGAGGACAATTGATAACCCACCAAATTTATTTTTTAAATTTACAATGTAAACTGGTTACGTACTCACAAAATACTTTTACATTTACAATTAGTAAAAATAATTAATTATGAAAAAAATATTAGGATTAGATTTAGGTACAAATTCAATTGGGTGGGCAATTATTGACCAAGATTTTGAGAACAAACATGGTTTTATACATGGTATTGGTAGTAGAATTATTCCAATGACACAAGATGTTTTAGGTAAATTTGATAGTGGCGTTTCTATTTCTCAAACGGCTGAACGAACTGGGTATAGAGGTGTAAGAAGATTAAGAGAACGTCATTTGTTACGAAGAGAAAGATTACATAGAGTATTGAATTTATTAAATTTCTTACCTCCATTTTATGCTTCTCAAATAGATTTTAAAAAAAGATTAGGTCAATTTAAAAGTAATACAGAACCTAAATTAGTTTATAATGAAACCAATCAATTTATTTTCAAAAATTCTTTTAATGAAATGGTAGTTGAATTTAAAAAAACACAACCTCATTTATTTGAAAATGATAAACTTATACCTTACGATTGGACTATTTATTATTTAAGAAAAAAAGCACTAACTGAAAAAATCGAAAAAGAGGAATTGGCTTGGTTGCTTTTAAACTTTAATCAAAAACGTGGATATTTTCAATTACGAGGAGAAGAGGAAGAAGAAACCCCTAATAAAAAAGTAGAATTTCATTCATTGAAAGTTGTAGATGTTACTGCTGATGAACCACAAAAAGGAAAAACAGATATTTGGTATAATGTAATTTTAGAAAATAGCTGGATATATAGACGAGCAAGTAAATTTCCATTGTTTGATTGGATTGCCAAAACAAAAGAATTTGTGGTTACAACAGATTTAAATGATGATGGATCTGAAAAAACAGATAAAGATGGTAAAATAAAACGTTCGTTTAGAGCGCCAGCAGAAACAGACTGGACTTTAGTAAAAACTAAAACTGAGCAAACTATTTACAAATCTGGCAAAACAGTTGGACAATATATTTATGATACTCTTTTAGAAAACCCAACACAAAAAATAAATGGAAAATTAGTTCGTGTTATTGAACGTAAGTTTTACAAAAACGAATTAGAACAAATATTGAAAACACAACAACAGTTTCATACCGAATTAAAAAATGCAGAGTTATATAATACCTGTATTGAAGAATTATACGAACAAAATGAAGCACACAGAAACAATATATCCAAGAGAGATTTTGTTCATCTATTTTTAAACGATATTATTTTTTATCAACGTCCATTAAAAAGTAAAAAGTCACTAATTAGTGATTGTAAATTTGAGAGCCGGAGGTTTATTAAAGATGGTTTAACACAAAATGAAGCTTTAAAATGCATTTCAAAATCGCACCCATTATTTCAAGAATTTAGACTTTGGCAATGGATTCAAAATTTACATATTTTTGAAAAAGAAAACAATGATATCCCTATAACTGAACAGTTTCTAAATTCAGAAGATGACAAAGTAAAACTATTTGAATTTTTAAATGATAAAAAAGAAATAGAACAAGAAGGTTTAATTAAATTTTTACTTACTCCTTTAAAATTAAAACCCAAAGAACTAAAAATTGAAGTTGCTAAATATCGTTGGAATTTTGTAGAAGACAAAGCCTACCCATGCAATGAAACAAGAGCGCTAATGATTACAAAATTAAGCAAATGCAATATTATTGCTACTGATTTTTTAAGTAAAGAAATTGAAGAAGCATTATGGCATATTTTATATTCTGTAAACGATAAAGAAGAAGTAAAATCAGCTTTAGAAAAGTTTGCATTAAAGCATCAATTAGGAAATGATTTTGTGGAGCAATTTATGAAATATCCTCCCTACAAAAATGAATATGGAAGTTATTCAGCTAAAGCTATAAAAAAATTATTACCTCTAATGCGTATGGGTAAATATTGGAATGAAGAAACCATACACCCACAAACAAAAAGTAGAATTGAAAAAATAATTAATGGAGAATTTGATGAATCTATAAAAGACAGAGTACGAAACAAAGCCTTTAAACTTAATGAAATTAATCATTTTAGAGCTTTGCCCCTTTGGCTAGTTAGTTACATAGTGTATGATCGTCATGCAGAAGATAGTAATATAGAAAAATGGAAAACACCTGAAGATGTGGAAGATTATTTAAAATCATTTAAACAACATTCTTTACGAAATCCAATTGTAGAACAAGTAATAACCGAAACCTTACGTGTAGTTAAAGACATTTGGAAACATTATGGTAATGGCAAAGAAAACTTCTTTGATGAAATACATATTGAGCTGGGTAGAGAAATGAAAAATCCAGCTGATAAACGTAAGAAAATGACTGAAAACATTACCACTAACGAGAATACTAATTTACGTATTAAAGCCTTGTTAGCTGAAATGATAAATTATAAAGAGGTTGAAAATGTTAGACCTTACTCACCTACTCAAGTAGAAATATTAAAAATTTATGAAGATGGTGTTTTAAATTCTGGTATAGAAATAGAAGACGATATTTTAAAAATTAGCAAAACTGCACAGCCAAGTAAAGCTGATTTATTGCGTTATAAATTATGGTTAGAGCAAAAATATCGTTCTCCTTATACAGGAGAAATAATTCCATTAAATAAATTGTTTACCCCTGCTTACGAAATAGAACATATTATTCCTCAAAGTAGATATTTTGATGATTCATTCAGTAATAAAGTAATTTGTGAAAGTGAAGTCAACAAGGACAAAGACAATCTTTTAGCCTTTGAATATATTACTGCTAATGAAGGTAAAAAAATTGAATTGAGTGGAGGTAAATTTACTACCCTTTTTACAGCTGAACAGTTTGAACATTTCATCAAAAACAATTATGCTAAAAACTATAGTAAAGGGAAAAAATTGATGTTGTTGGAGATTCCTGAAAAGATGATTGAACGACAAATGAATGACACCAGATATATTAGCAAAGAAGTAAAAAATCTTTTATCCAAAGTTGTACGTCTACAACAAAATGATGAAGGCACAACAGCTAATAATCTTTTAAGCACTAACGGACAAATAACCACAGCATTAAAACAAGATTGGGGATTAAACGAAATTTGGAATGAATTAATTGCTCCTCGTTTTGTACGATTAAATGAAATGACCAACTCTAAAAACTATGGCGATATAAACCCTAATACCAATAAATTTTTGCCTACAGTACCATTAGAACAACAAAAAGGATTTAATAAAAAACGGATCGACCACAGACATCATGCATTAGATGCTTTAGTGATTGCTTGTGCATCTCGAAACCACATTAATTATTTAAACAACCAAAATGCGTTGGATAAAGACAAAAAGAAAGGTAAAGAAACAAGAGAAGATTTAAAACGAACCTTATGCATCAAAAAATATAATGCAGATTCAGAAAAAAATTATCGGTGGGTATTTAAGCAACCTTGGGAAACATTTATAAAAGATGCAAAAGATTCTTTAGATACTACTATTATCAGCTTCAAACAGAACTTACGCGTTATTAATAAAACCGTTAATAAGTATCAACATTGGGAAAACGTACATGGCAAAATGGAAAAAGTTATTGCCATACAAACCAAAGGCGATAGTTGGGCCATACGAAAACCATTACATAAAGATACTGTATCAGGCATAATAAATTTACCACGAATAAAAGTAGCAAAAGATAAAATATTGACAGCAACAAGAAAAAATTTGGATACAAGTTTTGATTTAAAAACGATTGCAAGTATTACCGATACCGGTATTCAAAAAATACTGACCAATTATTTAAAACTAAAAGAGAACAACCCAGAAATTGCCTTTACCACAGAAGGCATTGAAGAAATGAATAACAACATTTTAAACTATAATGATGGTAAAACCCACAAGCCTATTTTTAAAGTAAGGGTGTTTGAACAGGGTAGTAAGTTTGTTGTAGGGCATCATGGCAATAAAAAAGATAAATTCGTAGAAGGGGCAAAAGGCACCAACTTATTTTTTGCTATTTATAAAGACGATAAAGGAAAAAGAAACTACACAACTATACCTTTTAACGAAGTGGTGGAAAGCCAAAAACAAAGTGCTGCTTTAAAACAAAAACCTCAAAGCGTACCTCTTAAAAACAATAAAGGCGATGATTTGGTTTTTCATCTTTCTCCAAACGATTTGGTTTATGTACCAACACAAGATGAAATAGAAAACCCAAGTATAGTTGACTTTAATAAATTGAATAAAGAGCAAGTAAATAGAATTTATAAATGTGTTAGTTTTAGTGGGATTCAATGTTTTTTTATTAAAAGTGAGGTTGCCACTTCAATTGTAAATAAAGTTGAATATACTTCATTAAATAAAATAGAAAATGCAATTGACGGAACTCAAATAAAAGCCTGTTGTTGGAAACTTGAAATAGATAGGTTAGGTAATATTAATAACTTTATTAACTAAACCTCAAGTTATTACACCTTCAAGGTTTCTAAAAACCTTGAAGGTGTAAAAAGCATATCAATAATCATGTTACATACTGAACACATATATCACATTTACAATCATGCCAATGGCAACGAAAACTTATTTCGTACAGATGAGAATTATCGTTTTTTTTTAGAACAATATGCTTTTTATATTACTCAAATAGCTGATACATTTTGCTATTGCTTAATGCCTAATCACTTTCATTTACTGATTAAAATTAAATCTAACTCTGAAATAAAATTATTACCCAGTTTTGAAAAACATTATTCCATTTCATTCAAAAACCTTCAAGGTTTTAAAAACCTTGAAGGTCTTCAACAAGAATTAATCATTTCAAAATTCGTTTCTCAGCAATTTAGCAATTTATTTAATTCATATTCAAAATCTTATAATAAAATGTACGAACGCAAAGGTTCTCTTTTTATGCCAAGGTTTAAATATAAATTGATTGAAAACGAAAACTATTACTCAAAAGTCATTCATTATATTCATGCAAATCCTATTCATCATAATTTTGTTACAAAGTTAGAAGATTGGAAATGGTCTTCATATATTAGTTATCTAAGTACTAAAAAAACAAAACTTGCCAAAGATGATGTAATTGGTTGGTTTGGAAATTTAGATGATTTTAAAAAAGCACATTCTTTAAACTATGATGTTGATTTAGAAAAATTATTAGAATAATATTTTTTTAATTACAATCTGTAACCTTTAAGATTTCTATTTTATTTTATCTCTTGTTAAACCTTGAAGGTTTTTTATTACCGTTATCATATTTTTTGTGTAAATTTATTTATTCAAAAAACAATTCGCTATGATAAAGCGTACACTCTATTTTGGAAATCCTGCCTACTTAAGCACCCATTTTGACCAAGTGGTAATTAAATTGCCCGATACCGACGAAAAAAAAACCGTTCCCATTGAAGACACTGGCATCGTGATATTAGACCATCAACAAATAACGATTAGTCAGGCGTTGATAGCAAAATTATTAGAAAATAATATTGCTATAATTACGTGCGACAGCACCCACCACCCTACTGGCTTAATGCTTAACTTGGATGGACATACCTTGCAAAGCCAAAAGTTTCAAGCGCAAATTGAAGCCAGTAAACCGTTGCTAAAACAATTGTGGCAACAAACTATCATGGCTAAAATTGAAAACCAAGCCAATTTATTAGCTTCACAACATATAGAAATTGGAAATATGAAACGGTGGATGCAAGAAGTAAAAAGTGGTGATACCTCAAACCAAGAAGCCCGAGCCGCTGTTTATTATTGGAGCAAATTATTTATGCAGTTTCCAAATTTTACAAGAGACCGATATGGCGAACCTCCCAACAATTTATTGAATTATGGCTATGCCATTTTAAGAGCCATTGTTGCAAGATGTTTGGTAGGAAGTGGTTTATTGCCCACATTAGGCATATTTCATAAAAACCAATATAATGCCTATTGCTTAGCCGATGATATTATGGAACCCTACAGACCTTTTGTAGATAAATTAGTGCTTAGTATTATTGACAAAAACGGACATTTTATTGAATTAGGTACAACCCTTAAAAAGGAATTGTTACAAATACCGACCTTGGATGTAGAAATAGATGGACAAAAAAGTCCTTTATTAATTGCAGTGCAACGTACCACTGCCAGCCTAGCTAAATGTTATGGTGGTGAATTACGAAAAATACTTTACCCCACTTTGAATGCCATTTAATAAAAATCTAAATCCAGAAAAATAATATCAAAACAATTCCTGACAACTAACATCCAACATCTGACATCTCTAACATGCATGATCGTTTTAATCAATATAGAATTATGTGGGTACTCGTATTTTTTGATTTACCAACCGAAACCAAAGAGGAACGAAAAATTGCTGGGCAGTTCCGAAAAGACATTCTTAAAGATGGTTTTGTAATGTTTCAATTTAGTATTTATATGCGTCACTGCCCAAGTAGAGAAAATGCCGAAGTGCACATAAAACGGGTAAAAAAGATTTTGCCCGAAAAAGGACATATAGGCATTATGAGCATAACCGATAAACAATTTGGCGACATGGAATTATTTTTTGGCAAAAAAGCCAAAGAAAAAGACACCGGTGCACAACAATTAGAAATGTTTTAGAATACTATTTTTTATTTTTTTACTCCAAATCCTTCAAGGTTTTTAGAAACCTTGAAGGATTGAAGTAGGAATTAGCATTTAAAAAACAACAACTCAATGAGTCCTAAAACAAAAAAAGGAAATAGATTTTTATTTCTATTTCCTTTCCTAAATCTTTGACTTTCAATGACATGTACAGACTATGTTGTTTAAGACGAATGTCAAAGATACATTTAGAAACCTTTTCACAACGGGTTAGATATGCCAAGCGTAGAAGTAGAAGTTGTTTAAGACGAATGTCAAAGATACATTTAGAAACCTTTTCACAACTAGCGGGCCAATCAATATCTATTCAAATGTGTTGTTTAAGACGAATGTCAAAGATACATTTAGAAACCTTTTCACAACAGTCAAACATTGATGACTTCGATTTAAAGTGTTGTTTAAGACGAATGTCAAAGATACATTTAGAAACCTTTTCACAACTGCATACTTTGAATGTTAATTTTGTGACAGTTGTTTAAGACGAATGTCAAAGATACATTTAGAAACCTTTTCACAACCGTCATGTTATTAAATTTTAGTGTTAATTAGTTGTTTAAGACGAATGTCAAAGATACATTTAGAAACCTTTTCACAACGACATTGGAGTAACTTCTTCAACATCTGTTGTTGTTTAAGACGAATGTCAAAGATACATTTAGAAACCTTTTCACAACTGTTTTAATGTGGTTTAATATATCAACAAAGTTGTTTAAGACGAATGTCAAAGATACATTTAGAAACCTTTTCACAACCCAAAAGAACACAGGGAGCGTTTAATGCTTGTTGTTTAAGACGAATGTCAAAGATACATTTAGAAACCTTTTCACAACCATGTCAAGTAGCTTGTGATTATTACTTCTGTTGTTTAAGACGAATGTCAAAGATACATTTAGAAACCTTTTCACAACACAATTTAGTAATAGATTGTTTCAATTCAGTTGTTTAAGACGAATGTCAAAGATACATTTAGAAACCTTTTCACAACTGTTCTGAGGCTTCGCTGTTTTCCTCATCAGTTGTTTAAGACGAATGTCAAAGATACATTTAGAAACCTTTTCACAACAATGTTCCATTTAAAATTTCGTTGCATACTGTTGTTTAAGACGAATGTCAAAGATACATTTAGAAACCTTTTCACAACTGTACTGGTGCCCCGTAACCACTATCCATCGTTGTTTAAGACGAATGTCAAAGATACATTTAGAAACCTTTTCACAACTTATTCTCATACTTAACCTCTGCTGGTTGAGTTGTTTAAGACGAATGTCAAAGATACATTTAGAAACCTTTTCACAACTATTTTTTCTAATTTTAAACTAAGTTTAATGTTGTTTAAGACGAATGTCAAAGATACATTTAGAAACCTTTTCACAACAATACCAAGATACAGAACGCGCTGAGTTAGGTTGTTTAAGACGAATGTCAAAGATACATTTAGAAACCTTTTCACAACTTTTAAAAGTTTGATTATAATATTGTTCTGTTGTTTAAGACGAATGTCAAAGATACATTTAGAAACCTTTTCACAACTTAAAGGACTTTTTTATTTTATGATAAATAGTTGTTTAAGACGAATGTCAAAGATACATTTAGAAACCTTTTCACAACAGATGTACTTATATAAGATTCATCGTGCAAGTTGTTTAAGACGAATGTCAAAGATACATTTAGAAACCTTTTCACAACAGATATGTACAAATTAAAATTAAACCAAGTGTTGTTTAAGACGAATGTCAAAGATACATTTAGAAACCTTTTCACAACATACAAAAGAACAAAATCAAGAAGTAAATTGTTGTTTAAGACGAATGTCAAAGATACATTTAGAAACCTTTTCACAACATCATCAAAGGCTTCATTTGTGTTTGAATAGTTGTTTAAGACGAATGTCAAAGATACATTTAGAAACCTTTTCACAACATACAAAAGAACAAAATCAAGAAGTAAATTGTTGTTTAAGACGAATGTCAAAGATACATTTAGAAACCTTTTCACAACTGTAAAATTTCAAAAAATAAATATCTAGTACCGTAATTAAAATAATAACTATTAACTTTGAAATTATTAATTTTTTATGGAAACGACAACACATTCAAGCGAACAATTTGCCAATGCAAAAATTGAAACATTAATTCAAAACATCGAAAAAGTGATCCATGGCAAACGTCCACAAATAAAAGCTGTGATCACTTGTCTTTTAGCCAAAGGCCATATACTCATGGAAGATAATCCTGGCACCGGAAAAACCGTTTTAGCAAGGACATTAGCAGGCTCCATTGCATCCAACAGGTCTAATTCGGTTTTTAAACGAATACAATTTACGCCCGACTTATTGCCTATGGATTTATTGGGCACGCATGTGTTTGATGAGTCAAATAAAGAATTTATTTTTAAAAAAGGTCCTCTCTTTTGCAATGTATTGTTAGCAGATGAAATAAACAGGGCATCGCCTAAAGTACAAAGTGCGCTTTTGGAGTGCATGGCAGAAAATCAAATTACAATGGGTGAAAAAACCTATCGCTTAGAAAAATTATTTTTTTCGATAGCAACCCAAAACCCAATAGAAATGGAAGGCACCTATCCCCTTCCTGCTGCGCAACTCGATCGTTTTTTCATGAAAATATATTTCGGATATGTAGATGAACAAACAGAAATAGAAATTTATAAAAACTACACCAACATCAGCAATAATTTAGAAAATATTCAACAAGTACTTACCTTAGAAGAAATTATTGAACTGCAACAAGCAGCGGAAAAAGTTTTTATTCATGATGAAATTATAACAGCCGTTTCTACCATTGTACGAGCTACAAGATTGCACGAAGGCATATCCGTAGGCGCATCTACTAGAAGCGGAATTATATTTTTAAAATGTTTAAAAGCCTGCGCTTTAGTCAATGGCAGAAACTTTGTGATAGAAGATGATGTGCAAGAAATTGCCATTGCAGTACTTGATCATCGGTTAATTTACAAAAACAAAGAGGCGAAACAAAGCGCCTTAAAATCAATCCTATCGAAAGAAATGGAGCGTTTAAGCAAACTTAAATTATATTAAAAAATATCCTATTGGAAAATATATACTGTTCTATCATTACTATTGGAGATGAATTATTAATTGGTCAAACGATTGATACAAACTCGGCTTGGATAGCACAACAACTCAATCCGATTGGCGTGCAAGTAAAGCGCCGTGTGGCAGTGGGCGACAATAAAGAAGACATCATTAACGCCTTGTATGAAGAACAAAAGCATTCAAAAATAATTCTGCTTACAGGTGGCTTAGGACCTACCAATGATGATTTAACTAAGCCAATTCTTTGTGACTATTTCGGATCTACTTTAGTGATGAATGAAGCTGTACTAAAACATGTTACCTCTTTTTTTGAACGAAGAAAAAGACCCATGTTAGCCATCAACAACAATCAGGCATTGGTGCCCAATAATTGTGTTGTATTATTTAATGAAGTGGGAACAGCACCTGGATTGCTTTTTGAAAAAGACGATAAATTAATCATTGCCTTGCCAGGCGTTCCCTTCGAAATGCAATATTTAGTTTCAACGCATGTGTTATCAATAATTAGTAAAAAATACATAACCCCTAATTTCATTCATCGCACATTAATCACTGCTGGCGAAGGGGAAAGTTTTGTGGCAAACCGTTTAATTGATTATGAAAAAACATTGCCAAAAAATATTAAGCTAGCCTATTTACCTAAACTAGGATTGCTAAAATTAAGACTTACAGGAACTGAAACGAGCGCAACAGAAATAGATGAATATTTTGATACCCTAAAAAGTATTTTAGCAAACATTTTTGTTACTGACCAAGATATTGAATTAGAAGCTCAAATTGGAATTCTTTTAAATGAAAAAAACAAAACACTTTCCGTTGCTGAAAGTTGCACTGGAGGCAATATTGCAGCAAAAATAACATCCATTAAAGGTTCTTCTCTTTATTTTAAAGGAGGCATTGTGCCATACAGCATTGAAAGCAAGCAAAATATGTTGGATGTAAATGCACTTACTATTGAAACTAACACTGTTGTGAGCGAAGCCACTGCCCTTGAAATGGCACAAAATTGTTTGCAAAAATTTAATTCAGATTTTGCACTTGCTATTACAGGTTATCTTGAAAAAAATGACCACGAAAACCAAGTTTGGATTGCTTTTGCGAACAAAACTACTTGCATCGCAAAAATGATAACGGTTCCTTATGATAGAGAAAAAAACACCGTGTTAACTGTAAACTCAGCATTGAATTTATTGAGGCTTTTTATAATAGAAAACCCATAAAAAAAGCTTCTTAAAAAAGAAGCATTTTTTTATTTAGAAAATAGTCAAAATTATTGTTTAACTATTTTTTGAACAAAGCTTAAGCGATTATTTTCAATCAATTGCAATTGATACATTCCTACAGTAACTCCATCTAATGAAATAAAAATTTCATTGTTACCCGAAGTCACTTTTGTTTCAATTTGTTTAATGATTCTACCACTCATATCAATCAATTGAAGAGATAAAGTAGCGTTGCTGTTACTTGCATATTCAACAGTTACATTGTCTTTTGCAGGATTAGGATATACATTAATTACGCTTCCATTTGAAGTTCCAACTAAATCAATTTCTTTAGAGTAGGTACTTTTCCCATCTAAATCTATTTGACGCAAACGGTAGTAATTATGTCCTTGTTTAGGATTTACATCTACAAATGAATAATTTAATTCTAAATTGCTCATTCCATCTACAGCCTGACTATTCACCATTCCTAAAGCAGTAAAATCTGTTCCATTTAAGCTTCGTTGCACCTCAAATGCTTTGCAATTATTTTCAGTAATCGTATTCCAGTTTAATACATTGGTTGTGTACTCTTTTTTACCAGAAAAATTACCCAAATAAACAGGCAAGGCTGATCCTAAAGGATTAACTGTATGAAATCTGAATTGACTAAAACTAGGCGTTGTTAATGAGACTTCCCAATAACTATTCGTCGCATTCCAAATGATGCTTGTAGGTGTTAAAACAACAGGATTTATACCCAAAGCCCCATCATTTTTAGTAATTCTTAAATTTGCTTTCCCAACCGCATCAGTTGGATTTATAGGTAAAAGAGGCCAACCGGTTGCAGTTGCAGTTGTATTGTACGTATTGAAATCATTTTGCGTAAAATAAAATGTAATGTTTCCCGAACCTGGTGTGGTAGGCGTAACTTCAAACCAACGTTTAACATACGGTTGCGTATTATGAGTTGGTGTAACACTCTCTACGGTTACTTTGGCAGAAGTGCTCCCTAAATTGGCGCTGCTTACTACAGTTGAAATTAAATTACAAGCGTTAGATGTATATAATATTGTTTGCCCAGCACCTTGATTGTCAGTATCTGTAGTAATTCCAGTAGTAGAAGTTGCATTTAAAGCAGAAGCATTACTAATAAGGGTTGAACTAGAACCAAATTTTATATTGTCCCAATTTCCAGTTGTACCAGCATCGTAGTTATATAAATGAACCTTTTCTATTGAATTTACAAAACTACTTCTAAATGCAAAATTCGCTTGCTTTAAAACACCATCAACCCAAATATCGAAAGTATGCGTAGTAAAATTAATATTTTTCAATTCAATTAAATGCCAAACATTAGCCGTGGAAACAGTTTTATATGTTGTTGGCTGTAAACCTGCAAAAACGATCTCATTAGTTGAACCTGCCCAATAACAAAATACCATGCTTTTAGCAGCGGTAACAGTATTATCTCCAGCCACTAAGGAATTGCTTTGGCCAGTACCTGTAGGCTTCATATACCAACTCATCGTGTTGGGATTGGGTGTAATGGCAGAAAAACTTCTAGAAATACCTTGTAAGTGTTGAGCTGAACCACCAACAATTTTACAACCATAAACTCCTTCAGCAGGCAATACATTTGAAGTAGACGTTGTGATTGTAGTACCAATAGTTGTCCAAAGTGATAAATTCCCAGTTTCAAAATTGTCCACATAAGAAGTACATTGTGCATTTGATAAATTATATAGTAACATACCAATTAGAGTAAATAAAATTTTCGATTTCATTATTAATGTTTATTTATTGTAACAAATATAGTGAAAGTGTTTTGATAATTTGACTGTTACCCCATTTTTTTAACTAAATAAGATACCTTTACACCCATGATTTTTGAAGATTTTAAATTAAGTAGCCCAATATTAAATGCATTAGACGAATTGGGTTATTCAAAAGCAACCACCATTCAGCAAAAAGTATTCCCAATTGCATTAAGTGGAAAAGACCTTTGTGGAATTGCACAGACAGGAACTGGAAAAACACTTTCTTATTTATTACCTTGTATTCATCAATGGAAATACAATAAAAATAAAAGTATTCAAATTTTAATTTTAGTGCCTACACGTGAATTAGTAACTCAAGTAGTTAAAAACATTGAAGAGATTGCGAAATATACAAACCTAACAGCAATTGGTGTTTATGGTGGGGTCAATATGAATACACAACATATTGAGTTGCAAAATGGAGCCGATATTTTAGTAGCAACTCCAGGTCGATTATTTGATTTGGCAATGAAAGGATCTTTCAAAATCAAAAACATCAAAAAATTAATTATTGATGAGGTGGATGAAATGCTCAATTTTGGTTTCAGAACTCAACTTCAAAATATCATGGAGATGATGACTGAACGCAGACAAAATATGATGTTTTCGGCAACGATGATTCCAGAAGTGGAAGACCTAATTGCATTGTATTTTAATGACCCAATTTATGTAGAAGCGGCCCCCACAGGAACTCCTTTAGAAAATATTTCTCAAAAAGCTTTTCAGGTTCCTAATTTTAATACCAAAGTAACCTTTTTAAAATCGCTGATATCCGACAAAGAGACTTTTGAAAAAGTGTTAATTTTTGTAGGAACTAAGCGCATGGCTGACGATTTATATGAAGAATTAATTTCCTTATTTGAAGGAGAGTTTGGTGTCATTCATTCTAATAAGGAACAAAATCATCGTTTTAATACCGTTAAAGAATTTGAAAATGGCAATTATCGATTTATCATAGCAACAGATATAGTAGCCAGAGGTATTGATATTGCAGAAGTTTCGCATGTAATTAATTTTGATACGCCTGAAGTACCTGAAAATTATATTCATCGAATTGGAAGAACTGGTAGAGCAGAAAAAAAAGGAATATCCATTACTTTTTATACGCCTAAAGAAGAAAAATTTATAGCAGCTATTGAAGTTTTAATGGCGCTTAAAATACCTAAATTTGAATTGCCAGAAACGATAGAAATTTCAACCATTTTAACAGAAGACGAGAAACCAAAAATATTTATGAAACTGCCTCCTCTACCTCCTTTAAAAAGAGAAGATGCTGGTCCTGCGTTTCATGAAAAATCAGCTAAGAATAGCAAAAAAAATAATGTGGTTAGACATAAAGATAAAATGCTACTAAAATATGGGAAACCTAAAAAAAGAGGCAAGAAAAAATAAATTATTGGTATAAAAAAAACTGGATTGAAATTTCAATCCAGTTTTTTTATATAATTAATTAGCGTAATTGTTAAAATTTATTCAATTTAAATTTCATTGAATTTTGTCCATCAGAAACTTCTAAAACATACATTCCATTTGCAAAATTAGAAATATCAATATTGGATTTATTAATTTGATTCGAAGTTAACATCACTTGAATTTGTTTCACTTTTCTTCCTGTAAAATCATACACTGAATAGTTCACTAATTTATTTTCATTCGATTTAATTTCGATGGTGTAATTCCCGTTAGAAGGATTTGGATACACGTTACAAGACTTTATTAATGATGTATTCGTTGCATTTAAAGGTGTTACATTTTTAGCTTCAAAATTTACATTATCTATGTAAATATTATTTCCATTTTGATTTGTCGCATTAAATCGCAAAAATATTTTTTTACCTTTATAATTACTTAAATCTACTTGATCTTTTCTCCATTGCCCTATTTGTGTAGGAGAATATATCGTATTCATCATTCCTAAGGTCGCTAAATTTGCGCCCCATTTCAGATAATTAGTGGGTACAAAAGTAGCGGTACAATCTTCTGAAACAGAAATACTTAATGAGTCATTTTTATCAATTCGATAAGCACTGGCAACATCAAATTTCACGATCACAGAATCAGTAGTAATATTGGTTAAATCATATTGTAACGTTTCTAATTCATCATTTTTACCAAGTTTTGTGTAGTTAAAAAAGTCCATGTAAGCTGCATGGGTATTACCTGGAGTTGCACCAGCAAAACACAATGTTTTTTGCCATTTAACATTGGTGTCATTGTCAATTACCTTCCATCCAAGTGGAGGAAAAATTGCTCCTTCAAAAGTTTCCACATTCGGTGCATTTGCAACTGTTGGTGTTAAAATAACAACATTCGTCATTGATGTATCATTAGAACGATCGATATCATTCAATAATTTTGACCATACTTTTACGACATGATTACCGGCAGTATTAAAATTGGCTAAAGTATTAAATGTATAATCAACGGAATCCCCAATTGCGAGAAGACCAATAATTGTTTCTGTAATCACAGGATTAGCATCAATTTGATAAACAACAGGTACGTTATATAAATCTCTTAAACCAACATTTTTGATTTTGGTGCTTATAGGCACTTGATTTACTATAGGATGACAAACATATACATTATTTATTGGCACTGAAGTAAAAAGACTAGTGGCGTTACTTAAGCAATTAATATCTCCAGGAAGTTTAACAATTGTAATTGTTCTTAATCCTTTAGCTCCATTACTGGTTTTATTAGCTGAAACCGCAAAGTAAAAAGTATCGATTGTATTGGTTCCTGAAGTCACATAAAAATCGTTCGTTGTTGAAGTACCAATTGAATCCATATATTTTGTACCTAACTGATAAATAGTATAATTTTCGGCCCCTGGCAATACATTCCATTTCAAATGAAAGGTTGTGCCACAAGCTGTATCAACTACTAAATTTGTAGGAACACCTAAAACAGTAAATAAAGTATCGCTTTGATCACTATTAGAACCCCTTGTAACTTTCACCAACATATTTCCTGTGTTTAAATTATTAGGAGGTGTCCAATCATAATATCTTCTATTCGCTTGAATTGCATTAGCAATTGTATTCCAAGTTGCCCCAGCATTTGCTGAATATTCCAATTTGAAAGTACCTAAATTGTTACTAAACGCATCCCATCTTATTCTTTCAGTTACTCCATTGGCAAAAGATTCTCCTCCTATTGGATAAGTTAAGTTGACAGAATCTGTTAAAAACTCATAAGAAATTACGAATTTTTGTGGCCCTTGAGGAATATTAATTCCTTCTACATAAAGAGTATAATTTCCACCTTGTGGTACATCTAAAACTATTTGTTCTACATTATTAATTGCATCTATATTTTCTGTAGCTGCTGCATTCAATGTAATATTATTGTTTGCATTATTCATCACTAAAGGCAAAAAAGTAAATGCGTTCGCATCTTCCATCATAATATTTATGTCATTCACCAAAGCCACACTACTAGCTGGATTACCTTCTACATCATGCCAGTAGCACATTAATTTCATTTGACTAACATTATTCGGAACATTAATTACGAAATTTTTCAAATCCCCATTATTCAAAGAATCAATGATGTATTGTTGATTTTTCATTGCATTAAATGCTCTTCTTGCATTTATACGACCAAAACCAAATTTAAAATCAGGCCCCTGTGTGCCTAAATCATCCGCTGTATTCAATAATAAGGCTTTCATTAAAGCACTGTAAGGATCTGCTCCAGCATTTTCAAATCGATAAGCTTGATACAAGCTTGCCAATGTGCCTGCTACTCCTGGGCAAGCCATTGAAGTTCCAGTGAATGAAGCATACGTATTATTCGGTTGGGTTGAATATACATCGGTTCCTGTGGCTACTATTTCTGGTTTTAATCGCCCATCTTCTGAAGGGCCTTTGCTACTTGAGGGTGCCAAGGCATCGTCATTTAATACATTCCCTGTAGAAATTGCATTTTTACCAGCTTTATATCCACCAGTTATCGTAAAAAAACCTTGTGAATTTCCTCCACAAGTTGAACTACCGCTATTCCCTGAAGAATGAACACTTAATAAAGATTTATTTGATCGGATTAATAAATCCATATCTTGAGCATCACTGTTATAACCTGCGTTACAACCTTGACCTAATGAATTTGTTAAAATCCGAACTCCTAAAGTATTGTAGTCAGTTGTTGCATTGGTAAGATTATCATAATAGTCATAGATGTGTAAATCTGCGCCTCTCCCGTTTCCAGAAGCAATAGGATTAAAATTTCCTCCACCACCAACAATTCCTGCAACATGATCTGCATGTGTATTTGCTAAAACATTCGTATTAGAATGATTAAATAATCTTCCTTTGTAATCGATATGGGGACCAATTTGTCCGTCATCACCAACACTCACACTTACTCCTGTACCATCAAAATGCAAACCTGTTGCATAAGCAGCATCAATCGTATTTACTCTATGGTTTGTTCGTTCAGTTAAATTCTCTAATGCTGTAGGTGCAGATATAGGTTGAACATATTTCACCCAAGGAATTGAAGCTATTTCAGTAAGCTTATTTTCATTTATTTGTACTACAGCGGTGTGCTTATTTTTCCAATCAATAAATTGAATATTTTTTTGAGCAAATAAACTTAACACTTCGTTTTGGGGCAAGGTAGAATATAAATCTACTAAAATTTCGAGCGATCCATTTTGCTTAACAACCCAATTAGGGTAAGGTTTTTCTATTAATTTTTTATCAATTTTAGCACTTGCTTGCATTGGCAAAATGGCTCTAATGGATTTATTTTCTAAGGCAGTTTTTGAAATATTTTTAGGTATTGTTGCTAAAAACGCCCATTTTGGCATATAATCAAAAAACTGAATGCCTGTTTCAGATTCAATTAAATTTCTTTCTGTTAAAGAAGTTGATTTATCGAATTGGATTATACAATAAACTTGATTATTAAATTCATAATCACTCCAACTATTGAAGTTTTTAATCTCTTGTATATTGGAAGTTGGTATAAATGAGCCATTTTTCAAATGCAACATTTGAGCATGAACACTTATACCAATTGAAAAAAATGATAAGAATAATAGTTTTTTCATTTTATAATTTTAAGATAAATATTATTTAGCTTTAAAAGTAATAAATACTTTTCTAATTTGGTAATAAGACTTGATTTTTTATTAATTAGTTGGTTAGTTTTAAGGTTTTAGAAAGAATTTCAACAAAAAGTTCTATTTTTAATTACAAATTTTTGAAACAATGAAATTATTCACAATCTTATCATTAAGTATTATAATCTTTAATACTGCTTGCAAAAAATCAAAATTAGAATCAATTAATAACGTTGGCTCAATTGATTCATTGTCGTACCAACCATCCGTTTCAGGTTCTACATGGAAATATGACAATTATCTCTCTGGAGTTAAAAGCCCAGGAAAAACAACCATTTGTCAAAATTTTGATACTACATTTAATAGTAAAATTTATGATGTTTATTTAAGCAATGATGGTAGTTATAATTATTCAAGAAAAGAAGTAGATAAATATTATTATGTGTTGTCTACTTCTACTAACAAAACAGAATTATGTGCATTAGACGTTACCAAAAACATCAATGAAACTTGGATTGGAGGTATTAATGGAAGTGATACCTATAAATATACCATCAAAGAAAAATTACCTACATTAGTTATTAATGGAATAGCACTAAAAAATGTTATTAAAGTTTATAACGAAAGATATGAGAATGGTATTTTAAAAGATGATGGCTATATTTGGTATGCTCAAGGTATAGGAAATTTTAAAACTGAATTGAAAATTAATACGATTCCATTAGAAATTATATTAACATCTGCTGACATTAAATAACTCAGCTTACTAATTTATCTAAGCATACAAAGTATGTATGTTTATAGCTTGTTTATTATCATGCATTTATTTTATTTAAATCTTCTAGGATTTAGTCTTTATTACCAATGGATTTTGAATAACCACTTTTACAGTAAAAAAATATTGGCAGAAAGTTTATGGAGTGCTAAGATTTAAAATTATTAAAAAAAAGTTCAGTTATAAACTAATTTTTAATAAACTAAAAAGCGAAATTAATCTTCAAAAAACATTCTAAGCCTTAATATTTACATTGATAAAAATATATTTTGGATCCTGTTTATATGCAGTTAGAAAAATCAATATAAAAAATTACAATTAACAAATATTACGCTTAAAACAAAAAATCCCGATTCTTTCGAATCAGGATTTTGTACCTCAGGCGGGACTTGAACCCGCACGGACATTGCTGCCCACAGGATTTTAAGTCCTGCGTGTCTACCAATTTCACCACCAAGGTAAATGATATTTTAAAGAGCGGAAGACCGGGCTCGAACCGGCCACCCCGACCTTGGCAAGGTCGTGCTCTACCAAATGAGCTACTTCCGCAAAAATTAAAGATCTTGTGTTATTGGGAGTGCAAATATAGATATATTTTTTATTCTACAAAATTTATAAATTACTTTTTTAAAAAAATATCTAACCCGATAGATGGAATCATTTTACTGATTTGGATTAAATTATCTCTCTATAAGAATATGTTGCAACTATTGACAAAAAAGCCGACTTCAAATAAAGTCGGCTTTTTTTTATCTTTATTAAAGGTAAAATTTATTGGCCTAAAATCCAAGCAAAAATTAATGGCACTACAATAGTCGCATCACTTTCAACAATAAATTTAGGTGTATTAATATCTAATTTTCCCCAAGTAATTTTTTCGTTAGGAACAGCGCCACTGTATGAACCATAAGAAGTTGTTGAATCTGAAATTTGACAGAAATAACTCCAAAATGGAACGTCATGCCACTCTAAATCTTGATACATCATTGGCACTACACAAATTGGAAAATCACCTGCAATTCCTCCTCCAATTTGGAAGAAACCAACTCCTTTTCCTGCACTGTTATTTCTATACCAATCAGCTAACCAAACCATATATTCAATACCACTTTTCATGGTAGTGGCTTTCATTTCATTTTTAATAATGTATGAGGCGAAAATATTCCCCATTGTACTATCCTCCCAACCTGGACAAACAATTGGTATGTTTTTTTCTGCTGCTGCAAGCATCCAAGAGTTTTTAGGATCAATTTCATAATACTGTTCCAACACGCCACTCAACAACATTTTGTACATATATTCATGTGGAAAAAAACGTTCTCCACTTTCATCAGCATCTTTCCATAATTTATGAATGTGTGCTTGTAGTCGACGA
>JBILBN010000031.1:0-28111 GCA_044353665.1 Chitinophagaceae bacterium
ACCAATACAAAATCATTAATAGGTTTAGTATCAGGTACGACTTATGAAGCTAGTATAAAAGTATTTTGTAATAATAATTACCCAGGATTATCAAGTAATTGGAGTGATACAACATTTACCTTTACCGCAGGAGCTCAGTCAAAATCAATAGGAACAACAATGTCAAATGAAGTTTCTATTTATCCAAATCCAACATCGGATGAGTTAAATATTGAATTAGTGCTGGATAATGAAAGTGTGACAATAATTAAAGTATTGGATATTAGTGGACGCCTTGTGAAACAAATAGAAACTTCAACAAGCATCGGGCAAAATAATATCAAAATCAGTTTAGCAGAATTAACAAACGGGTTATATATTTTCCAAATTATCAATAAAGAAAAAATGATACACATAAGTCGCGTTAGTAAAAAATAATATGAATAAACATTAAAAAATTGGCTGCTCATTGAGTGGCCTTTTTTTTGCAATTTATTGAAAGTAGATTTTATGGAGTAATAGACATTTATGGTGTTAATTCAGGTTAGGATTTTCCAAGTGGACATTTATGGTGCTGTGTTTTTTGGCTTTTTGGTTATTTAAAATTCTAATTGTTTACTATTATCCTATTAAGTAAAACAAAATTGAGCTCTGTTGGAAAGTAATTCAAAAAGGGATAGTATAATATTCTGCTAAATGGTTTTTTCAATTGGTTGTTATTTTTGATGACCTATTGTTTATTTAAGAATACATTATACCTCCCAAAAAGCATCAATAGCATTGTTTGTATTCGGGACTTATAAGTGCCTATTTCCATTCCAAGTGAATAATAGTAAGGATTGTTTTAAGACTTCTAAATGCACTCCTTAATCGTTTATGCGTGTATTTTATTTTTTGATTTAGGATATTAATTGTTCACTTTTTTTTAAATAATTACCAACGTATTTCCCATTCTATCAATAGTCCTATAAAAATTATTTAAGAAGTCACAGTATATAATACAAAACATTTTTTTAATCATTTTTTAAATTTATACTACACTTTGTGTGTGCTTTTATTTCAACATTTTTTTAGTTTTACTTGTGTCTAAATTACCTGATTTTTTTAAGATGCAAATGAACTTAAATAATCAAAGTGGCAATTTTTTTGTAATCTATCAATTGATTTTAGTTTACCATTAAATAACATTTTGAGTTGAAATACATAAGCGTTAATATCTTTTCATGAATTTAATATACGATTAGGAAATCAATTTAATTCATTTTAAACACACTAATAAAGCTTGTTTTTTATACTATATATTATATTAATATACTTTGAAAAATTAAATTGTGGACTTAATCTATAATTACTACTTATGAAATAAAAAAACGGCTCCAAATTTACTTGGAGCCGTTTTTTAAAACTAATGCAGTACTTATTTTTTAATAAATGATACTGCTTTTGAGCCATTAATATACACTTCATAAAATCCTGCAGATAATGAACTAATATCATATATGCCAGTATTATTGATCATATAATTTATAGACTTTCCGTTCATATCAATAATATAAAATGATTTTATTTTTTTGTCTGAAATGCTAATATTGATCGTATTAGTGGTTACAGGATTTGGATATACTGTGATTATATTATTTGCTTTAGATTCAACCACAATAATATTTGAATATTTTATTTTATTGTCAATATCAACCAATGCCAATTTATAGAAACTTTTGTTATTAGCGTTTATATCTTTAAATGAATAATTACGATTTCCTTTTGCATAAACAGTACCAATTTTTTCAAATGTGCTTCCGTTTTTACTTTTTAAAATTTCATAATAATTAAAATTAATTTCATCTGCTACTGTCCATTCTAATAAATTAGTGTTAGCCTCTAAAACAGTCCCTTTAAATTCTAACAAAGTTACGGGTAATGGAGTTGTCCAACTAATTGTATAAGACGCTGGAGTTACAGAAATAACACTAGCTGGATCAGAATAAGAAAAATTAAAAGTAATACCCGTAATACCTGGTGTATTTAATGTAACCGTTAATAACGAAGGATTAAAATTAGGAATTGGAACACCAGCTACAACATTTAATCCATTATAAAGGAGCGTTGCATTAGAAGGAAGAGTGTCTATTAACATGGTATGATTATTCGTTAAAGTGCCACTTTCTAAATCGGTTGCCCATGGACAAATAACAGTAGGATACATGCTAGCATCAAATGGAATTGTGGTATTTAATGCTGGAGTAACAATTGTTGTGTTGTATGATGCGCTGATAGGAGAATGATCTACTCCAAAATTAATATTGGATACATTGTTTGTTAATACTGAAACTAAAATGACTCCATTTGGCGTACCATCATTACCAATATTCATTGTATTATTTTCCCCAGTATTAAACCACTGTAAAGGTAAAGAAGAAACGGGTGCAGGCAAACCAACTGTTCCAACACTTGTTGATAAAACAATTGAATAATTTGTGTTTGGAGTTACAGAAAAAGCATATTGACCAGCGGCATTTACATCAGAATTAGCAACTACATTACCCAATAAATCCACTAGAATTGCATATAATTGCCCACTAATATTTGTTCCTGGACCATTTACAATGCCACCACCAATATCGTTTAAACCATTAGCGTCATTAAAAACATTTCCTGTGAGTGAAGGGCACGTTTTAAATGAAATTGCTCCAGAAGATATGCTAGCACAAGTTTGTAAAGCAAGTGCCGCTGCTGTGGTAGAGCCTACAGTTGGAGCAACCCCCGTGCTTGAATAAATACCTTGTATTGAAAAAGTACCTGGAATTAATCCACTTAAATTGATATTAGTAGCTACTGTAGGTATTTCGGCAAAGTTTGGAAGTCCATCGGCATCATCATCTGCCAATATTACTTTTTTAATAAATCCATCTTCACCAATGATTACAAAATAGTATCTATAAGTGTTTATTCCACAAGCAGGATATGTAAAACCACTTACATTATTTAAAGAGATTGAACCATTCAATAAAGTTCCATCCGGATTTAAGTCCCCACAAATTCTTGAAGTAGCAGAGTTTGTAATTAACACGCCACCACCATTTGCTTTACAACCTGTTACAGATGGAGCCGTTGGACAAGAACTGCAATTTGGCATAGTGCTATAGGTTCCTGTAAAACCTAAGGCACTATTTGTTGCATCCCAAGCGTGCCCTATAGGATCTATATAAACACCTGCAGATAATGAATGACTATCAATTACATTTATTCCTGATACTAAATTGCCAGCATTACCTGATAATGTAGTATTACTAACTGTAGCTCCTGATATTACATTGCCACCACTACCTGTAAGTGTATTGTCTTTAAATAAACAATTTGTGATGCTTGTGGATGCACCACCTGTTCGTACAACACTTGAAGTAGAGTTTCCTGCATTGTTGCTATAAAAAACAGAATTTGAAATATTTGCAGAGCTTGCATTACTAGCGATACTGATTGCAGAACCATATCTTCCAGCAACATTATCTTGAAAAGTACAATTATCGACTGTTAATATCGTTCCTTGATCTGCATGAATAGCTCCGCCATCTCGATCGCTTAAACTAGCGTTAGCATTGTTATTGCAAAAACCAGATGCTGTAAAATTTAAATTAACATATTTTCCATAAACTGCACCTCCTTGACTTGAAGCATTGTTTCCAGAAAAAGTACAAGCTGTAAAATTTACCACAGGGTGCTCATCAGCATTATTTTGGGCCATTGCAAAAACTGCTCCACCAGTTGCTGCATAATTGCATAAAAATGCTGAATTTGTAACATCTACAATATAATTCCTAGTTGCTGGAGGTAAATGCGATGTACCATTATTTCTGATGTAAAGTGCTTGCCCGGTTCCTTGACCACTTGGATTGCCATTATTTTGAAAAGTACATCTATCTACATAGTTATGCAAGTCAGGTGTTCCAGCAAGTGCTGTTTCAGCTGCATCTCCATCAAAACGAAGTGCACAAGCACTATTTAAAGCACTTTGGTGAAAAACACAATTTTCAATATGTACATTCGTACAATTGATAAACATTAATGAGGCATTACTCCCTTGCCAGCCTGAAAAATGAATATTTTTAATTGTAAATCCATTTACAGACTCTACTGTCATAATTGAATTTTGAGCACCTGTTCCATTATCATTAGAATTATGCCAATAAACACAACCAATGCCTTCTATTGTTGTTCCTGGTAAAAATGCATTATTGATTCCTGAAGTGACACTTTGACCTGGACCAAAACCTAAATTTCGGTTGGCATTGCTTGTCATTGTTGCGTACGGATAATCCCCTTCTTGAATGTAAATGGTAGTATTAACAGATGTCAAAACCCTTAAAGCTCCTCTAAGAGATTGTTTTGGTAAAGCACTAGTTCCGGGATTCGCGTCTGAGCCTGAATTAGGGTTTACGTAAAGTTGTGCATTTAAGCTTGCTGAGCAAAAAATAAATGCAAAAAAAATTAGTAGGTTTTTTTTGTTCATTATTATGTAATTTATATACCAAATTTAATGATTTACATAACAAAAAAAGATACAAAATACTCCTAAATTAGGATTTCTGATTTACAATATTTTACTAAATGAAGGGCTTATTGTAAAATATTACATTCTATTTTTTTAGTATAATGCAAGAAAATATATTTTTTTCAATAAAATCAAACGCATTAATTTTACTATCATCAAACTCCCATTTAACTTTTTTATTAGAATTAATAAAATTTGTATAAGAATTTAAAATATAAGTTTCAAATTTTGTGTTGTCGTTGACTTTGTTTCTTTTGCGTTTTTGAATTAAATAATTTACATGTTCGAAATTATTTAATTCAAAATGAATCAAAATATTTAAAAATTGAATTTTCTTGTAATAGTTAGGGCGGTCATTCATTTTAAATTCATTTAAAACGATATTGATAAAATCTAATGCTATATTGTAATTTCTTATAGAAAATAAACAATGGGATACTAAAAAATAGAGTTGAATAACATAAAAAGGCTCAATAAAAGTAATTATTGTTTTTAAGTCAGAAATAATTGAATCAACTCTCTCTTCTAATTGATCGAATTTTTGAAATTGTATGTACCACTCTAATTCTGAAATTGCTGTAATAATAAATATTCGTTGGCTAATCATTTCTTTACTAAAACTCAGTTGTTTTTTAAACGGAAAACTTCTTAAATATTCTATTGATTTAAAAAAAGATTTATTTTTTTTATGAAAAGGATTTGCCAATAACCTAGAATACACCGAAACATAATCCAACGGATTTTCAGAAGCATAAAATGAACTTGAATCCATGTGCTTAATTAATATTGTCAAATACTGATACTCTTTTTCTTTTTCTCCTATTAAAAAAGTATAATCGATATGAATAAGATACCAATATAATTTCGATGTGAATGAGGTGGCCATTTCTACATTTTTCATCAAAGAATTGTCGAAAATAATTTTATATGCTAAAATAATACTAGCTTCTTCTTTTGATTCGTATTGAAGTTTCAATAAATAACTGTCGTAATATAAAAGCGTAATTTCTTTAAAGTTATTTAACAGATTTGTTTGATGCGCAATTTCTTTATTTACTTCAAATGCTTTTTCTATACCAAATGCATAGCCTACACACCTTTTTTTCCATGTTAATATTTCTAATATAAGTACAAGATGGTCAATTTCTTTCGCAATTTTTTCTGCTTGTTTTATTGTTCGCAAGGCCTCAGTAAATAGCCCTTTATAAAATAATATTTCTATAGAAATAATATATTCTTTTATAATTAAACTTTGCGTTTTAGAATTATGGAATTCGTTTAAACTCTTTAAAATACTATTAAATAAATAGTTTTTATCAGATGCTATAAAACTTGCATTGTGGTTCGATTTTTTGTATATTTTTTCTATTAACGAATTGTCTTCTTCTTTTAATTCATCTATTATATGAAACAGGGTAAGATACTTATTGTCCTGTTTTGCTGAATGTCTGTTTGCAAATATTGAAAAATATCTTTTTTCAGACATTTGCATATTTTTAATAAGGTTAAAAAGTAAACTTTTTTGCATTTAGTAATTGAAGTAGGAAACATAAAGGTATAAATAAAATTTTAATTAAATAATTGTAAATCTTTTCAATCAATCCTTTTTTGTTGGTGCAGGTAAATAACTATGCATTTTTTCTTACATATTTTGTCAAAATAATAATTGCTTGCCCATCAATTCTACCTTCAATTTGTTCGGTATTATCTGCTACCAGTTTTATGCTGTGCACTACCGTGCCTAAACGAGCATTGGCTGTAGAGCCTTTTACATCTAATGATTTGATTAAAACAACATTATCGCCAGCTTTTAAAATAGCGCCATTGCAATCTCTGTGCAAATCAACCTCGGCTGAATTTACATCATCACCTGATGCTTTTGCCCAAGTTAAATGTTCGTCATCTAAATACATCATATCTAAAGCATCCATGGCCCAACTTTCGTTTTTTAAACGATTTAACATTCTCCATGATACCACTTGTACAGCTGGTACTTCGCTCCACATCGATTCGTTTAAACAGCTCCAATGTGCACTTTCCAATTCTTCTTTTTTGTCTAATTGTAATTGACATGTTGAGCAAACATGAATAATTTCCTCAATTCGCTTTTGTGGATTAGGTGGAATTTCATACACTTTTAAATTGTTGGTTGATGCGCATAGCTCACATTGGTTACCGCTTCTTTCCACAAGTTGTTTTTCTAAACTCATCATTTTTTTTATTAAAGTACGAAAGTAATATTTTAAATGTCAAAACAACGTTTCCATTTGGTAAGCGATTAATTTTTAGATACTTTTGAAAAACATTTTTAAGAAAAAGCAATGAAAAAAACAGCACTTTTATTAATAGCAACTAGCTTACTTCAAATTACTGCTTGTCATAATGAAGAAAATACACCCCAATCAACAAGTACAGAAACTCCTGCAAAACCCCTCATTAATGCACCTGCTTTTGATGCAGAAAATGCCTATAAATTAATTGAAACACAAGTTGCTTTTGGTCCCAGAGTGCCAGGAACCGTTGCTCAAACAAAATGTGCTGCTTGGATTGAATCAGAAATAAAAAAATATGCTGATACCGTTTATATTCAAAAAACGACCGTAACGCAACCCATTTCAAACAAAAAATATCCTTGCATAAATATTATTGGAAGCATAAATCCAGCTGCAACACAACGTGTTTTGTTGCTAGCCCATTGGGATAGTAGACCATGGGCCGACCAAGATACTAAAGACCAAAATAAACCCATTGATGCAGCCGATGATGGAGGAAGCGGTGTGGCTGTAATGCTTGAAATTGCGGCAAAATTAAAACAACAAAAACCAAACATTGGCGTTGATTTTTTATTTACCGATGCTGAAGATGTTGGAAAAACAGAATGGACCGATGAAAGCTATTGTTTAGGAACTCAATATTGGGCAAAAAATCCTCATGTAGCAGGTTATACAGCAAAATTTGGTATTTGTTTGGATATGGTGGGTGCGAAAGGTGCATTGTTTCCTTTAGAAGCATTTTCAAAACATTATGCGCCTGATGCGCAAAAACAAATTTGGGATATTGGAAACCGATTAGGATATTCTGCTTATTTCTCTTACAACGATGGTGGTCAAATAACTGATGACCATATTCCAATTAATGAACTTGCTAAAATTCCTTGTGTCGACATTATCAATCTTCAATACACTGGTTTTGGAACCCATTGGCACACACACAATGACAACATCAATATCATAGATAAAAATACACTCAAAGCAGTTGGACAAACCGTTTTGCAAACGTTGTATGAAGTGGAGTAACGTTTTTAACCTTGGAGATTTCTAAAATCTTATAAGTTTGCACGTTTATAATAGTGTTTTTTACTAAATAATAATATGGCTGATATAAAAAACCTTTCCAACTCATAAAAATTGGAAAGGTATTTATCTGTCCGATTAAGCAATTGGGTGCTAGTTATTTACTGGTAAAAAGCTATACTGTTTTCCATAATCCATCATTTGTTGAAAAAAGGACGTTGGATACTCTACTTTCACATCGCTGAAATCACCTTCTTCAGTAATTAATGTTAAACGAGGTTGAATAAAGCCTCGGTAAGGTTTTATGCCTAACGTATTAAAACGAGCTAAGACTTCTTTATGCAAAACTTGGTCTACTTTTACGCCATAGTTTTCTACCAAGGCTTGCCCTGCTTTAAAGTCGCCTTCTGATTTGATGCGTTGAATTTCGCGCAATAAATCACCAAACAATGTTCTTAATTTTATATAGTCATTAATTTGTACATAGGTTTTTTTCCCTTTTTTTACAAACTGAATTACGTTGTCTTTTTTCCCTTTTTCATATACCCATTTTGCATTTAACTGACGGTTGCGCATGTGTGCTTCTTCAATATCATCGCCCAATTGAATACGAGTCAATTGCGTCATTAATCCATTCATGATGTAACTGTCATACTCTGCTTTGCCTACTTCTAAGGAAGGCATTACGCCAATATCTATCAATTTTTGATCCATGATATAATATAAACCTACTAAATCAGCACGAGCTTCTTCTAAACAACTGGCATAGTTTTTCAATGTTTTATCAGTTGTTTCTACACCTTCATTGATTTGACCAGATGCATGACCAATGCATTCGTGCATGTCGGTATGAAGGTCGGAAGCTAAAGCACCATGTAATTTTATTCTTGTTTTAACAGCATCGTTTAATCCAAACTCATCCAAGGTTCCTTTTTGAGCAGAAGCCACATTGTAGCTATTAATAATATTACTTAATGAAACCGATTTGCTACCATGGTCTTTACGAATCCAATCGGCATTTGGTAAATTAATTCCAATAGCCGTGGTAGGTGCTAAGTCGCCACTTTCGGCAATTACGGTAATGGCTTTGGCAATAATACCTTTTACGGTTTTCTTTTTATGAGCTGGCATTAAGGGCGAATTATCCTCAAACCATTGTGCTTCTTTTGCGATTGCTTCTAAACGTTTTGAAGCCTCTTCGTCTTTAAAACTCACATAGCTTTCATAACTCCCTTTTTTGCCAATGGCATCTAAATACACTTCAATAAAACCATTAATGCCGTCTATTTTACTTTCGGTATCATTTACCCAAGCAATGCTGTATTCATCAAAATCGTTTAAATCTCCTGAGTTCAAAAACTTCACTAATAAATCGATGGTTTTTTGTTGTTTTTCATTTTCAGATACTTTGCTGGCTTTTTCTAACCAAAACACAATTTGTTCAATAGCAGGTCCGTACATACCTTGTGCCTTCCAAATTTTTTCTTTAATAACCCCATCTTCTTTCACCAATTTGCTATTTAAACCCCAACTAGGTGCATTGCCAGTGGTAGGCATTTGATCATAAAATGCTTCTACTTCTTTTTGCGTTACGCCTTCATAAAAATTATTACTTGAGGCAATAATATTGTCTATTCCTGCTCGTTGATCCACGCATTTTGGCTCCACAGTTAGGTCGTAAAAAAGGGTGTTTACGTAGTTTTTAAATTCAGCTGTGTATTTCGCTAGTTCTGGCGAATTTTTTTGTCCACCATTGCCATCTTCGTTTTGTATCCAAAAATCATCTTCTGGATAAATGTGCGGCAACAGGGTAGTATTACAATTATCAATTAATGTTTCAAAATATGCCCAACTACAAGCGGGAATAAATTTTTCGTTACCATAGTGATGATGATTGCCATTGCTAAACCAAAAACGGCCACAATAGTCTTCAAATTTTTTCCAATCGGCCGATTTTCTGTCGCCTTCATAGGTGCCATAGATGGTTTCTATCGTTTTGCGAAGCAATAAGCCATGTTTGCTTTTTTGGTCATAAATAATATCTCTGCCACACATCGTAGCTTCATATAAATAATATGCTAACTCTTTTTCTTTAGGCGATAGTTTTTCAAAACCCGGTATTTCATAGCGAAGCACTTGCAAATCGGCAAACGATTCTGCCATTACATTAAAGGCAGGTTCACTTTTTTCAGTTTGAGCAACTGAAGTTTGTAAACCCAGGGTGGTAATTGCAGAAATAGCAATCAATGTTTTTAGTTTCATGAATATAATATTAAAGTGTAAATATAAGGAAGAGATGTTGGATGTCGAATTTCGTACTTTTATTTTTTTGGAGGTCGAGGTCTGATAATTTATTGAGCTATTGGGCGTTGGCACCATTCAGCCAGTCAACTTAGTTCAACATTTCCTTACTATTCTGTAGAAATTTTTACAGCAATAATTCATCACATCAGGAGCCTCAGTGCTGTAATCTTGATATATTTATGGATATTTTTTCGGGTGTTGATGTGTATTAAATACAGAGAGTATTTTAACAATGTTTTCCTCTTTTAAAATTTCGAAGAAAATCAAATAAGGAAAAGTTTCTGTAGGAATAGCTCTATAATTTTTTACCCTTATTTGAAAATGTGGATTGATTTCTAATTTCGAATATGCTTTTTCAACAACATTAGAAAATTTAGTGCAACGTTTGCAGTAGCTACTTTTAAATAATATGTAATTGCTTCTTCAAATTGAGTTTGCGCTATAGGTGTTACCAATATTTTATAACCCACACTTTTCTCTCATTAAGCGTAAAGAATCTTCTTTAGTAAGGCAATCTGAAGGATTAGTTAAACTTGCATTATCTAAAATAGTCATTTGTTGTGGAGTAATTATAAAATCATTTACAGACAAAATGCTAGAATCAGGAAAAGCGCCTAAAAAATTTAACACATTATCAAATTGATTATCTGGTATATTAATGGTCAATTGTTTCACAATCAAATATTTTATAAAGTAAAGATAATAAGTATTTACTATTTTTTGAAATTTGAATGTTATCTGAAGTTAATTACTGTTAGTTAGTTTCTCACCTAACAAAAATAGTCAGTTTGGTGAGACACCAAACTGTAGAAATGATTACTTCCTTCGTCGCAATGAGGTATACAACTAAAATACTTACCACGTCACTGCGAAGCATGAAGCAGTCTCACCCAAAACCCAAAACACTATCCTTAGATTGCTTCTGCTGACCAGAGCGTCAGCATCGCAATGACGTTCTTAAAGTAACGTTCCGTCACTGCGAAGCATGAAGCAGTCTCACCCAAAACCTAAGCGTTTAGGGTCATTGAGTAAAAATTTAGCTGACAGAGTGAAAATTTTAGGTTCAATGAGGAAGCCGTTCGCTCAACATACCAAAGCTTTAGGGCATGCACCTAAAGGTTTAGCTGGGCAACCTAAACTTTTAGGGTTACTACCTAAACGTTTAGACAAGACACCTAAAATTTTAAGCATTCCTATCCAAAAGTTTAAATGAACTACCTAAAGTTTTAAACCAACTACTTAAACGGTTGGTATTTTCACCTAAACCTTTGGTTTTTTATATTTCCCTGCTCTTTGAAGGCTGTGCCTTCAAAGGTTATATGTTCTTGAAAGCCTTTGGCTTTTATTTAAACTATTGATTGTTGTCTCACCAAACGAAATAAGCAGTTTGGTGAGACAACAACCTGTAGGAAATGATTTTTACTATGTGCCTTATGAATTACTATGATAATCAATTATTTACGAATTGTTGTCATTAAAATATACACCTAAATGTTTTCCCAATGCTGCTAATTAGAATATTGAGAAGAGTTTAAAAGAAATTATTTGATAGAAAAAATAGTTTGCGATATAATATTTTTACAATACTTTCATTATTGAAAAAACACATAGATCTTAATTTAATAAAAAAATATTAGCGTTTAGCTAAAATATAACTGTGACAGAAACCTACTAAAATTTCTTAAAATATACAGAAAGCATTTATAATATATCTATATCAACATGGGTGTTTTGGCTTTGCTTGTGTACCTGGTTTTAGACGGACTCTGTTATGAGTGATGCTGCCCACGTTATCTTGTTTTTGTTTAGTAACACAGATGAACGATTTCCTAACCAAATATGAAATAATACTAAACCAATGAAAACTATTATATAAAAACCTACTGTCGAAAAGCACATTGCGACACCGAATCTTAAGAATGTGCCATGGATGGAAAGCCAAAACCATTAAAAACAATTGCGGCAAAAAATTAAAAATTTGACTTCGTTTAGAGATATATAAATGAGTGAATAAAAATGAAAAATTTAAAAGTAATCGCACTCAGTGTGCTAACATTCGTAACCATCGCAAGTATGGTTTTTGTAAGTTGTCAGAAACAACAAGAAATTTATAGCTGTAATCCAGAAGTAAATTCAAAAGTTACAAAAATGAGACTAGCAAATCAAACTATCTCAAGAATAGAATTAGTTCAAAATCATATAGATGAACAATTAGGAATTTTCAGAAGCCTTACAAATGAAAATAAAAAAAGAATTTTTATTGAAAAAATAGATTTCATGATTTCAAATTATAATTTAACAGAAAATGAAAAATCTCATTTGAATAAATTGAAAACAGAATTTTTACCTTCTTTTTATGATGAAAATAATCAAGACTTCATTGCATATGAATTGAATTGGACAACTTATGCAAAAACTAATCTTGGATGGAATGATGATAAAATTATGCAATATGTTGACACTTGGCTGACTGACAATGATGTTGCAGCAAAACCTAATATAGGCGGTGGTTCAAGTGGAGGAGGGAATACTCCAGATTGTAATTGTTTATCTGATAAATATTGTGATTTTTTTACTTCAGGGCAGATGGAATGTAATAATAAAAATTGTAATACAAAAGGAGGTTGTGGATTTTTTGGTGGAAAGACTTGTATTGGTAGATGCTGGTATAAAGGTTAAAATAAAGGGGTTTAGTACAATAAACCCCTTTCAATTTAATTAAATGAAAAAAATAATTATAATTATTATCCCTTTCCTTATAATGATTGGGACTATACCAATAAGATATAATTCGTTCTTATTAGATTTTGCTATTACACCAATATTATTTTTATTGGTTAGTCTAATACTGTATAAATTAAAAATACTAAATCCTAAAACCATTTTATTGAATTCATTAATAGGTTTAATTGCAGTATTTTTTTTAATGTATCTTTTAGATGGTACTCCTTCTATAATCTTTATACCAAATTTTATTTGTTATGGTATTTCTATAGTATTGTCATATCTTATAAATAACTCAAAATTATTTATTAAAAAAGGGATATTACTTTTTGCCTATTTTATTTTTTTATTTATATATATAAAAGTACTATTTTTCTATGTTGCAAATTACCAAAATGCTGGAACTTTTTCTGGAATCATTAATACTAAATCTAAACTTGATTTGAAAGCTATTGATGATAATGGAAATCAATTAGAATTTAATAATAATAAAATTTTTGTGCTAGATTTTTGGTTTGCAGGATGTGGGGCATGTTTAAATGAATTTCCCGAATTTGAAAAATTATATTTACAAAATAAAAAGAATCCACTATTAGAATTTGCTTCTATTGGAATTCCTATAAAAAAGCAAGGTGATTTGGAAAAACGTTTTATTGAGAAAATGGAGGAAAAAAAATATACTTTTCCTGTTTATACAAGTGTAAATAAAATTGATAGTATGTTAGAAATTACCTCCTATCCTACAATTATAATTTGTAAAAAAGATTCATTAATCTTTAAAGGGAGTCTTGAATTTGCTAAAAAATATTTATTGAAAAACAATTTAATTTCAAAATAATGATAGATAGTTTACCTAGTTGGTAATTCATTAAAAATCCGAAGCTTAAAACTTCGGATTTTTTACCTAGCCTTCGTGCAACTTTGCACCTTTCTGACTTAGTATCAACGGCTGAAAAACAAAAACTTTTTTCTTTTAATAAACTGATTAAATTTGCGATTCAAAATATAAATTTTAAATGAAATATAACGAACTGTGTGCGATTTCAGGAATGAGTGGATTATACCAATTGCTTTCTACCAAAAGTGATGGTGCTATTGTGAAAAGTTTAGAAGACGATGCCACCAAATTTGTGGCCGCTCGTTCGCACAACGTTACGCCTTTAGATAGTATTGAGGTATATACTGAAACTGATAACATTCGATTATTTGAAGTGTTTCAAAATTTTAAAGAAAACGAATCAAAAGCTAAAGAATTAGACGTTACCAAATTAGACAATAAGAAAATTAAAGAAACCTTTGGTATATTATTGCCTCAATACGACAAAGAAAGAGTGTACGTTAGCGATATGAAAAAAATCATCAAATGGTATGGTATTTTAGGCAAATTGAATTTGTTAGATGCTGAACCAACTGAAGAAACAACCGAAGAGGCTAAATAGCATTTGCATATTTAAAATATAATAGTAATTTTGTATTACAGTAAATAATAAAAAAACTAACAACTAAAAACTAATAAAATGAACATTCCAGCAGAATTAAGATACACATCAGATCACGAATGGGTACGTTTAGAGGGCGACGTCGCTACAATTGGCATTACTGATTTCGCTCAACATGAGTTAGGAGATATCGTATTTGTAGACATCAATACCGTTGGAAAATCATTAGCGTCAAACGAAATTTTTGGAACAGTTGAAGCAGTGAAAACAGTATCAGACTTGTTTTTGCCAATGGCAGGAACTATTTTAGAAGTAAATGCTGGCCTAGAATCGGCTCCAGAAGCAGTAAACACAGATGCTTATGGTGCAGGTTGGATGGTTAAGGTAAAAGTTTCTAATCCGGATGAGTTTACTTCATTATTAGATGCTGAAAAATACGGTGCTTTAATTGGCTAGTATTTTCTGTTAAAAAATAAGTAAATAATAGAGAAAGTTGTTGTTCAAAGGAGCAAACTACATTTATTCAATATACCTTTAAGCCCTGCAATAAAATGCAGGGTTTTTTTATGCTCAAAAAAGGATTCCAGTTTTTAGAAACACACCGAAAAATTTCGTTTACATTAGCCATTTTGTGGACGCTCATCATCATCATTGGCGTATCAATGCCAGGAAAAGAGCTCCCAAAACTGAATTTATTTGATCATTTTGATAAAGTGGTTCATTTTACCTTCTTTTTCGCATTTTTTATTTTATGGAAAATGGTTTTTGCCCATCAAGAAAAAAGCTCCCGAATGATTATTGCCATTGCCATTGCATTTGGTTTTGCTATCGAATTTTATCAATTAAACGTTGTAGCGGGTAGAAGTTTTGACGTTTGGGATGGTATTTTTGATTCGTTAGGAGCTGTTTTTGGCTTTTTGTTTTATCGATATTATTTGAAAGTGTAGGTTGTCTGAATCACTGACAAGGAAGATTGCACGGATTGCACGGATGTTGAGGATAAAGAAAATAATTCCTAAATTTGATTAATGGAATTAAAATACAAAGACATCACTGAAAAAATAATTGGGGCATCTTATGAAGTACATAATTTTTTGGGAAATGGATTTCAAGAAGTAATCTATCAAAGAGCATTAGCGTATGAAATGCGAAAAAAAGGATTAGAATTTGCAAGAGAAATAGAGCAACCCATTTTTTATAAAGAATTAGAAGAACCCATAGGGACAAGACGAGCTGATTTTATGGTAGAAGGCAAAGTATTGGTAGAATTAAAGGCAATCATAACGTTAGAAGATGTTCACACAGCACAATTATTAAATTATCTCCGAGCTTATAAAATTGAAGTTGGGTTATTGATAAATTTTGGAAGTAAAAGCATGACCTTTAAAAGATTGGTATTGTAAAAATAGTTTAATTTAATTCTGTGAAATCGGTGTCATCTGAAAAATCCGTGATTCTCACAAAAAATCTGACATCTATTCCCTACATTAGCGTTTTATAAAACACAAGTTGTATTGAAAAAGCAAATAACAGTTATAGGAAATGGAAGTTGGAGTTCGGCATTGGTGAAAATATTGACCGATAATGGACATACCATTAATTGGTGGATGCGCAGTGAAAAAGCCATCGAAAAAATCAAAGCAACAGGGCACAATCCAAACTATTTAAGCATTGTAAAGTATAATACAACACAATTAAACCTATTTCATTCCATTTCCGCAGCGATTCAACAAGGAGATATAATTTTATTGGGCATTCCATCGGCTTTTATTGTTGACATGCTTTCCGAATTGCCCAGCAACGTTTTTGAAGGAAAAATGATCGTATCAGCCGTTAAAGGAATTATTCCCAATAGAAATCAGTTGGTAAATGAATATTTAGCAGATCAATTTGATGTAAAATTGAATGATTATTCTTGTATTTCAGGCCCTTGTCATGCCGAAGAAGTGGCAGCAGAAAAATTATCGTATTTAACTTTTGCTTCAGCTAACGAAGAATTAGCGAAAGAAATTTCCCAATTTTTTGTCAACAAAAATTTGAGAACAGTGGTCAGCAGCGATATTTATGGGGTTCAATATTCTTCTGTATTGAAAAACATTTACGCCCTTGGAGCTGGAATTGCGCATGGCTTAGACTATGGCGATAATTTTTTAAGCGTTTACATCACCAATTGTTTTTCGGAGCTACAACAGTTTATGAATGTGATAAGCACGCAAATGCAACATCACTACAATACGAGTGCCTATTTAGGCGATTTATTGGTAACCTGCTATTCGTTACACAGTAGAAACCGTACGTTTGGAAATTTTATTGGCAAGGGATATGCAGTAAATGCTGCTAAATTAGAACTCAATATGGTGGCAGAAGGTTATTATGCGAGCAAAGGAATTTATGAAATCAGCAATCGCTTAAATTATCATTTACCTATAGCAAATGCAATTTATAAAATTTTGTGGGAAAATGAAAACCCTGCAAAGGCTTATCAATCCATTGAAAAAATATTTAATTAACCATTAATTAGATTATTAAGGGGTGTGTTAATTTTTTTTTAATAAAATAAAAACATTTACGTAAATTTACCTCGTGTTTGCAAAAAATCTGCTACACGTTGAATATTTTAATTTAATACAGCATGAAAAGAATTTCACTTTTAGTTCTCGTTTTATCGTTATCTATTATTGCAAAAGCAGTTCCATTAACTGGGGTAATAAATATTCCAGCTGATTATACTACATTGGCTTTAGTGATAACCGATTTAAATATCAATGGTGTTGGTGTTGGAGGTGTTACCATCAACTTAAACCAAGTTGAAACGGCACCTACAAATGGTTATTTATTAGGAAGTCTTGTTTTAAATGCATCAACAGGAATTACAAAACCTATTGTTATTAACGGAGGAAATAATGTAATTACTGCTCAAACAGGAAGTACAGGAACAATTTCAGATGCTGTGTTTAGAATTGCTGGACCAGATTATGTAACCATTAATCAATTAAATATAGTTGAAAATAGTGCTAACACTACAACTGCAACTCAAATAGAAAGAGGAATAGCAATCATGGGGTTTTCTGCAACTGATGGTTCTCAAAATATTACTATTCAAAATTGCTCAGTTAATTTAAATGGTGCGAAACAAGACCATGCAGCTGAAGTAGGAATTTTAATAACCAATATTTTATACAATAATACAACATCAACTTTTACAACAGCAGCATTGCCAACAGCACCAACAGGGAAATTTGATTCAATTATTATAAAAGGTAACACCATTAATAATTGTTACAATGGAATAGCAGCAAATGGAGGAACAGTAGCTGCTACAGCTGCTAGTTTGTTACAAACAAAAGTAATTATTGGAGGAACATCTGTTGCTGATGCAAATACAATTACCAATCATGGAAGTACCGTATTAGCAACAACTACAGCAGGATTCGGTATTTATGTAAGTTCAGTTGCAAATGCCTATGTTAGTTACAATAACTTATCTGCAACTAATATTTTTAATGGTCAAAACCATGTACATGTAACTGCTTGTGCAGGAGATATTGTGGCTTCAAATAATACAGTAGCATTTACTACAGGTGCTTTATCCACAGGTATTCAAATTGGAGTGAATATGACATCATTTAGTGCTATTTTAACAAACACAGCTCGTTGTGATAGTAATACAATTCAAAATGTTACATTAGGTGGAACCAACGCTTTTACTGGAGTTAACCAAAGTGTTTTAGGAATTAATGGTAATAATTTATTGTGTAGAAACAATGTTATAGATAATATCACAAGAACAGGTTTGAGTGGGAATATAACTGGTATATTATTTTCATCATCATCTACAATTGCCACTAACAGACACATGACAAATAATAAAGTAAGCAACATCACAGCTACTGCCATGACAGGAACTTACATATTTAATGGTTTACAGTGGTCAGGTAGCTCTGGATTAATGAAAGGAAATACTGTAGAAAACATCACGATTACTTCTTCATTTGCAACTCTTTGTACTTCAAATATTATTAATAATTCTTGTACAGTAGTAGGCGTAGCTCCCCATGTTGTTGATTCAAATATTGTTAACGTTATAGCAATTACAGGTCCAGTGACGTCAGTTTTTGGAGCCATCATTACACATACAGCAGCTACAAGCAACGTTTTTTCAAGAAATGTAATATCTAATGTAGTTTCAAATAGTGCTACATCGTTAGTAGAAGGAATTTTTGTTACATCAAATACAGGTACTTCATTAACCATTCAAAATAATAGTATTTACAGACTCATGTCTTTAAATGCAAATGCAGATAATGCAATCAAAGGAATTAACGTAGCTTCTGGCGATGCTACCAAAAATTTAATTTATAACAATACCATTTATTTATCAAATGGTACAACGGCATTAACATCTTCAGGAGTCAACTTTGGTGTTTCTGGTATATGTTTCAATGTAGGGATTACCATCAAAAATAATATTTTAAATGTAAATGCAACACCATCAGGAACCGGTAGAGTTTCAGCTATTCGTTCTTTGTTAGCAGGTACATCGGGTGCAATTTCTGCAAATTTTGGTATTAATAGTTCTAATAATATTTTACATGCACCAAATGCAGCCAATTCATTTTTGTATTCAGAAAGTGCCAATGGAATAGCTCCATTAGTATTTTATAATTTAACAAACGATCCATTATTTAATTCTACTTGTAGCATCTTCAAAACAATTGCAGGTGTAAGAGGTGCTGGTACATTTACAGGAAATAATTTATCATTAGTTTCAACAGGAATTTATGCACCAACTGGAGTAAGTTTAGCAGAAAGCAATGCCGTTCCATTAGCCTCCGTTACAAATGATATATTCGGAACAACAAGACCATCAAATCCAGATTGTGGAGCTGTAGAATTTGCTGGAACTACAAGTGATTTTGCAGGACCAGTTATTGCATATAGTAATATATCAAATACAACTTTTTGTACCAACTTACCAACTTTAACAGCAACAATTACAGATGCATCTGGAGTTAACACTTCACCTGGTACAAAACCTAGAATTTATTTTAAAAAATCAACAGAAAATGATGCAATAGCAGGGAATACCAATGCAGACAATGGTTGGAAATTTGTAGAAGCTAGTAACAGTGCATCACCATTTACATTTACAATAGATCAAACATTATTAACATCAGCTCTTGCTCCAAACGATGTATTACAATATTTTGTGGTGGCTCAGGATATGGCATCTACACCAAATATTGGTTCTCAATTAGTTTCTTATGCAACAGGATATTGTCCTGCAACTGTAAATTTATTACCAGCTGCATTCCCTACTTTATCCCTACCTGTAATAAATAGTTTTACGATATTATCACCTAATGTAACATTAAGTGCTGTAGCAACTCCTAGTATAATTTGTACAGGTTCTAGTGCTACTTTATCAGCAGTTGATACAACCACAATTGCAGGAAGTATGCCTACAGGATATACTGGACCTTTTGTTACCGGTACAGATGATCAAGATATAGCAAGGGTACAAATAGTTGGTACCACATTAAATAACAGTTCATCATGTACAGTTACTGGAGGTGTTGCATCAAATGGTCTTCCTGCTTCTATTCTCAAAAGATATTCTAATTACACTTCCACAGTTGCGCCTATAACTTTAACAAGTGGTACTCCTTATACAGTAAATCTAGACGGTACTGTTTGTGGAACTGGAAGTGGTTTTCAGATGGGAATTTCTGTGTTTATTGATTTAAACAGAAATGGTGTTTTTGATATGCCTACGGAAAGAGTTTATGGAAATACTGCTTTAGAAGCTGTTGCAGTTTCACCAGCTGTTACTACTAAAACATTTACTTTCACAATACCTTCAAGTGGAGTTATAAATGGACCAACGTTAATGCGTTTTTATCTTAATGGTTATGCTGCAGGAAATACACACTCTCCTTCAACAACTACAAACTTTGGTGAAATTGAAGATTATCAAATTAATTTGAATACAAGCTTTGGTCCTGTAATAAATACTATATCTACTACATCATTTACATGGTCTCCATCTGTGAATGTTGTTACGAATCCCAATAAAACAGTAGTCGTTTCAAATGTTACTTCAAATACAGATTATACAGTAACTGCAACAGATGCTGGAGGTTGTACATACACGCAATCCGTTTCTGTAATATTATCACCTGCCGTGTCTGCAACTGGAGCATCAGGAACAAAAATAATATGCGCTTCTACAGGAAGTACAACACTTACAGCTACAACATCAGATGGAGTAGCACCATTTAGTGCAGTATGGTCAGGAGGCCCTATAGTTTCAACATCAGGAATGAATGCAACATTAAATCCTCCTATTGGAACTACAACTTATACAATTGTTGTATCTGATTTTTGTGGAACATCTTCATCTACCACAGTAGATGTAACTGTATTGCCTAATCCTACTGCGATTGTATCTCCTGGAAATACAAATGTGTGTTCAGGAACTCCTCAAACTCAAAATGCCACAGGATCAAGTCCTACATCAGTATATACTTGGATGCCAGGTTCATTAACAGGTGCAACACAAGCACTTGCTGTCAATATAAACACTACTTTTACAATAACAGCAACGGATGGAATTTGTTCATCAACAGCCACATTTACACAAATCGTAAAATCATTGCCTGCATTTTTGAGTAATACGGTTGTTCCAGCAGGTTTAGTTTGTGCTGGTGATTCAGTTCAGCTAACTGCAACTGCAATCTCTGCAATTAATGAATATTCATTGAATGCTACCCCTTATGCTGCAATCATTCCAACAGGTACTCCAACTGTAATTTGTGATGCAGGAGTAGCAACAGTTACACAAGCAGTTTCTGGATTAGACAATGGAACTTGGACAGGATTACCAATCGGATTCAATTTTGATTATTATGGTAATAATTATACTACTTTTCATCTTTCTACCAATGGGTTTATCACATTTGGCTCTCCATTAAATATTTCAGGCTGTTGTAATGGTCAAGTTATGCCTAGCAATATTGCACCTAATAATTTAATTGCTCTAGCTTGGGAAGATTTAGACTTAACAACATCGGGTAAAATTGATTATTTTGTAGAGGGATTAGCTCCAAATAGGAAATTAGTGATTCGTTATATAAATGTTCCTAGAGTTGGTGCTGCAAGTGGTAACACTACAGGACAAATTATATTGCATGAAACGACCAATTCAATTGAATTACAAGTTGAATCAGTGGTAACAGCAAGTGGAGATTTGACAACCATGGGTATAGAAAATGTTTCAGGAACGACTGCCACAATTGTTGCAGGTAGAAATGGAACAGACTCTTGGTCTGCTACAAATGAAGGTTGGATATTTACAAAATCACCAATTACAAGCTATGCTTGGTCATCAAATCAATATATCAATAATGTTAATATTAATAATCCAAAAGTAGCACCTAATTATACTACTACTTATACCGTTACCGCATCAAATGTTTATGGATGTACAAGAACAAGTGTTGCAACCGTTACTGTTAGAGATTTAACGACAGGAACATTAACACCAACGGCTGATACAATTTGTGTTGGTGATGCAACCACTATTAATGGGAATGTAGCTGTTGTTTGTCCGGGTTCAACAAATAATTTTCAAGGATATTATGCACCTGCAAACTGGACATTAACCAACTCAAATGCAAATCCAAATGGATTTGTAAGTACAGGTTCTGCTCCGGCAAGCATAGCTATCGTTTCTGGTAGTAATCAAAATTTGAATTTTGATGATGGATATACAAATTATTCTAAAACAATTGGATGCGCCGGAACGGTGTCTTTCAGTTGGTCATATTTTACAAATGATTATGCTCAAAATGATATTCCTTACTACTCTATCAATGGGGGTGTTCCAATTATGTTACCTACTTTTAACGTGGGTGCTATAACAAGTCCGAATACGCAAACAGGTGTATTGTCCATTCCAGTAGCTGCTGGCGATGTTTTAACATTAACTATGTATACTTTAGACAATGATGTTTCTCCAGGTACATTAACTATTTCAAATTTTGTAGCACCTGCTGCACCTATATTTGGGTCTGTGAGCTTTTGGAATGCTGTAACGGGTGGGTCAAATATTGGTTCTTCTTCAATTACTGTGTCCCCAACAAATACAACTACTTATTATGCAGAATACACAGATGTAGCATTTGGTTGTGTAAACCCGTATAGAGATTCAGTGAAAGTGTTAGTAAATCAATTACCAAATGTAACCGCAATAGCTATACCAGATACGTTTTGTTTAGGCGGAAAAACTAAGTTTTTTGGCGGCAACGCAGTAACTTATGCTTGGACAAATGGTATCTCAGATGGGGTAGATTTTACACCAACAACAGCTGGATCTTCAACTTATACAGTAACAGGTATTGATGCCAATGGTTGTTCAAATACTTCATCTACATCAATCTTAGTAAATGCTTTACCAACAGTAACTGCCTCAGTCTCTGCTGATTCTATTTGTATAGGCTCAACAGCTATTTATACTGGAGGAGGAGCTAACACATATACTTGGTCTAGTAATAATGGAAATCCAACAAATGCTGTACCATTTACTCCAACAAACTTAGGCAGTACGACCTATAATGTGATTGGTGTTGACTTAAATAATTGTGTTGGAACAGCTTCGATAGTTTCGTATGTAAATACATTGCCAACTGTTTCTGCTGCAGCATCAGCAACTCCAATTTGTTTGGGTTCAACTACTATTTTAACAGGTAGTGGAGCAAACACGTATACTTGGACAGATGGTACAAATACACCATTGGATAATGTTGCTTATACACCTACTTTATCAGGAACAACTTCATACACGGTAACAGGCACAGATGCCAATACTTGTACTGCAACTTCTTCGGTAAGTGTTTTCGTATACACGCCTACTACATTTAATAATTCACTTTATTTATCTTCAAAATGCCCTGGTGTTATTGGAGGCTCTGTATTAGTAAATGCGAACAGTGGAAATCCTTATACAATTGCACCTATTGGACCTGGACAGCCTTCCAATGGTATTTTCAATAATTTAATTGGTGGAATTACGTATACTGTTTCTTCGGTTGATGCCAATATGTGTACTGTTTCTACCACAGTATCTGCAACCAATGCAGCAAATGGTGGATTGTCTAATGCAACTCCTTTAAATATTTTATCGGTACCTGGTAACTTTTGTCAAAATCAAAATCAAATTGATGGTAGTACGTTAAGCTATTATGGCGCCACTTGCGATAATTTAATAGCCACAGTGAATGATGGCAATGGAGGAAATACCTTAGGTAATGTGAATGCTTGTGTGACTGTTTTACCAATAGTTCCTACATTTAACGCACAACCTTATTTGCCAAGATATTATATCATTACTCCTCAAAGTCAAGGTCCTGCTGACATTACATTGTATCTTACACAAGACGATTTTGATGATTATAATGCTGCAGCTGGCTCATTCCCACAAATACCTGCAGTACAAGCTACAGGTACTGCTACTTTCTGCATTTCACAAGTACCACAAGGTTTTTTACCTGGTGCTTCTGGAGCTACTACCATTGTGCATAATGTAACAGCTACTTGGAATGCTACTGCTAATCGATGGGAAGTTACTTTCCCGGTTAACAGCTTCAGTGGTTTCTACTTCCATGCGAGTAATCCGTTAAATTCTGCATTGCCTGCTGCAATTGTTGATTTTAAAGGTCGTAAAACAGAAACAACAGATTTATTAACTTGGTCTACAACGAGCGAATTAAACAATGCTCATTTCAATGTTTTATACAGTAACAATGGAAAAGATTTTGCAACATTGGGAACAATTAGCTCAAAAGCAACTAATGGAAATAGCAATCAAGTATTGTCATACCGTTTTGAAAATAACAAACCTACTTTAGGCCACAACTATTATAAATTAGCGCAAGTAGATTTAGATGGAAAAGCGATTGTAAATACAAATGTTGTTGATTTAATGTGGGGTTCAAACGGAAGCACAGTGAGCATTTATCCTAATCCAACTAAAGATGAATTGAACATTGATGTTTATACCACAAAAGCGCAAAACAATACCATTAAATTGTTGGATATGAGTGGACGAGTGATCAAAGAAATTCAATCTAAATTAGAAGTAGGAGCAAATAACATCAAAATGAATTTAGGTGAATTGGCTACTGGAATTTACACAATTCAATTATTAGAAAACAACAAGATTATGCAAGTAAGCAAAGTTCAAAAAAACTAATACTTGATTGAGATTATACCAAAAGAGAGGACTGAAAATGTCCTCTCTTTTATTTTCAGATAATGATAAAATAAACAGAATACATTTTACCTTTGCGACCTAAAAATAAAGGAATAAATTATGAACAACAATTTTGTCGATAGAATAAAAGCCGAAGTTTCTGAAATTGAAGAAGCTGGATTGTTTAAACAAGAACGGATTATTTCCTCTGTTCAAGCAGCACACATCGTTGCTAACGGAAAAAATGTATTGAACTTTTGTGCGAATAATTATTTAGGATTATCCTCTCATCCTAAAACAATTGAAGCAGCACACAAAGCGATCGATAGCCGAGGATATGGTTTAAGCAGTGTGCGTTTTATTTGTGGAACTCAAGATATTCATAAAGAATTAGAACAAAAAATTTCTGCCTTTTTAGGTACAGAAGATACCATTTTATATTGTGCTGCTTTTGACGCCAATGGTGGTGTTTTTGAACCTTTGTTGAACGAGCAAGATGCCATTATTTCAGATGAATTAAACCATGCATCTATAATAGATGGAGTGCGTTTGTGTAAGGCTGAGCGCCATCGTTACAAACACAACAACATGCAAGAGCTAGAAGAAAAATTGATTGCTACCCAACATTGCAGAAGCAGAATGATTGCAACCGACAGTGTATTTAGTATGGATGGCACGGTTGCCCAATTGGATAAAATTGTGGAATTGGCCGAAAAATACAATGCCATTGTGATGATAGATGAATGCCACTCCAGTGGATTTATGGGTAAAACAGGTCGAGGGGTGCATGAACATTGTGGTGTAATGGGCAAAATTGATATCATTACCGGAACCTTAGGAAAAGCCTTAGGAGGTGCGAACGGTGGTTTCACATCGGGAAGTAAAGCAGTGATCGATATGTTGCGTCAAAAAAGCCGGCCTTATTTGTTTTCAAATACATTAGCGCCAAGCATCGTAGGTGCCTCTATTGCTATTTTAGATATGTTGAGCGAAACAACCGCTTTAAGAGATAAATTGGAGCAAAATACACTTTACTTCAGAGAGCAAATTACCCAAGCAGGTTTCGATATTAAACCTGGCATACATCCAATTGTGCCTATCATGTTATACGATGCTCCATTGGCTCAAAAAATGGCCGCTCGTATGTTAGAAGAAGGCGTTTATGTAGTGGGTTTCTTTTACCCAGTAGTAGCAAAAGGCAATGCACGAATTCGTGTACAAATTAGCGCAGGACATGAGCGGGAAGATTTAGACAAAGCCATTGCAGCCTTTACCAAAGTAGGTAAAGAGTTGGGTGTGATCAAATAATTTTTCAGTTTTAGTAATATAAAAAATCCGAAGCCATTGTTTCGGATTTTTTTGTTGTATTGTAAACTAACTTGCTGCTTATTCTTTAATTATTTTAAAGGATTGCTCTCTATTTTCTCCCAAGCTGAACATATAAAAACCACTGGATAAATTACTCAATTCAATGCTTGTATTTGCTGCGTTTATTTTACCCGATTGTACGGCTTTGCCTGTATTATCATAAATGGTAAATACCGAACCAATGAGTTTATGATCTGCTTTCACATTGATTATATTGTGGGCTGGGTTTGGAAATACAGAGAATAAATTATGTTGAGCCATTTCATGGATGCCAACATTGTTGTTGATTGTAAGCACTGCAACATTTGAAGTATCTGCACAAGAACCATTGTTGATGATACAACGGAATGATTGATTATTGTTGCTCATGCTTACATTGGAAACAGATAAAGTATCATTGGTAGTACCGCTGTATTGCCCTGCATTGCTTAAATTTTGAAACCCTAAACCAAGGTCTGTTTGCCATTGATAGGTGGCATTGGTATCAGATGACCCCACCATGAATTGTGTATTGATGTTGATGTTGATGGTTTGACTGACAGGTTGGGCGTTTACTGCTAGTTGACAACCATTGTATAAATCAGTAATTTCTTGTTGAGAAAGGGCTCGGTTCCAAATTCCGATGTCGTCGAGTGAGCCGTGGTGCCAATGACCTCCTCCATTAATTTCATCGCCACCTATACGAATTGCTTGAGTAGATGTTTGCATTGGAATATTGGAGACGGATGTTAACAAAATTCCGTCTTCATAAATGTTAAATAAAATACCATTGCGAACAACAATAGCATGATGCCAAACGTAATCTTGCACAACAGATCCATTAACCCAGTAACCACCGAGTGCTCCACTTGTAGTAAATGATAATGAAGGTCCACCATTTACAACGGCAGTTTTTTGAAAACCCCATTTATTTGTACTGCCAGGTCCATCTGATTTAAATATGAAATGCCTATCGGGTAAACCATATGAATTTATTTTATACCATAAGGCAATTGTAAAGTCTCCAGAATTTAAACGTAATTCATTGTTATCAGAAACTATAATAACATCATCCACCCCATCAAAATTATAAGCCTTGTTTACATTTCCAAACCTATCAGTACTCAAAGATGCTCCATTCACCGTTCCGTTATTACCATTCCCACTTTCATCATTGGCATTGCCATTAAAAGGCCACCAGCCAATAAGGCCATTCGTTGGTACATAATTTGGCACTTGCGCCATGGTTTTAGCAGTCAATCCTAGGGTTGCGACTGCAATCAGCAATAAAATTTTGTTTTTCATTTTTTTAAGTGTGTTTTGTTCTACTCTGCCCCTCAATAGAGTTAGTTAAAAAAATGAGCGTGGGACAGTTACCAAACCGAAACTGAGGTACTAGGAGACCTACAAACGGGAAATGATAAAGCCCACGCTTTGCGTGAGCGTTTATGCACTTACCCCGTTTGTTTGAAGATTCCTAGTTTTCAGTTTCAAGAGTTGCTAAACGCAATATTTTATATCAGCCATTTAGGCTGTGTTTTGTTCTATTTTATTCGTTTCATTTTATGGGTATTCAAAATTAATTTTTGTTCTGTTTTTATCAGTGTCGTTCAAGTACACTTTTTCATAATTTGCTTCTACCGGTAACAATTGACTGGTATTTGTTTTTTCAAAAGTAATAAATTTCTTGTTTGTTTCAAGGTGCGCACGAGGTAAATTATTTTCCCTCCGTCACTGCGACGCAGGAAGCAGTCAAACCTAAAACCAATATTGCCTCCTTTGTTTCCGATAAATTGGAACAGGTGCATCACCCTTTTTTTATATGATAACTCCGACAGGGCTTAAAGCCCTGTCGGAGTTTAGGTTATTAAGATTTTGAAGGATTAGTGCTTTTTAATTTTAGGTATGAAAATGTTCCGTAGAGTTGAATAGTTGAATGGTGCTAACGCCGTTGAAGATGCACAAAGAAAAAGGCAATGAGAACCCAAAAAAATATCTTTCTGATACTTTGTGCTTTTGTAACTTCATGGCAAAAAAAGCATGGTTAATTTCTCAATCCTTTGGCTGCAAACAAGTATACTTTTATAGTGCCTACGATAATGGGCGTTTCAATATACACAGGTATTTTGTTTTCGTCATCGGTTACGTAAACGGTCATTTTTTCACCTCCTTTAAAAATGGTTCCTTCAATGAGTTTGGGTCTAAACTTTAGGGTGTTGTAGGT
>JBILBN010000032.1:0-27949 GCA_044353665.1 Chitinophagaceae bacterium
GAAAAATGATTTAATTGCATTGCCGCCAATATCTAAGAAGCTTCCAATTAAAATATATCCGTTGGATAATTTTTCTGACGATACCATTTCAGAATTGGATGCCGTAGGATATAAATTATTGCCAGCAAAACTAAAATAATAGAATTTTTTCTACACACTAAAAAAGAGAGCCATCGCTCTCTTTTTTAATTTATATATTGACATCCGACATCGAACATCTGACATCATTTCTTTACATTACATTTTAAATGCATTCTCAACCAATGTCTTTTGTTCTTCGGCATGTTTTTTGGCATAGCCAGTAGCTGTTGATGCACTTGCCGAACGGGTTAAGTAGCCCAATTTTAAAGTGCTTTCATCGATATTCATTTTCAAAAACGAAGCAGCGCCCATGTTACGAGGTTCTTCTTGCACCCACACAAATTGTGCCCCTCTGTATTTTGTTTGATACAACTCTTGCAACTGATTGGTAGGCAACGGATGAATTTGCTCTAAACGCACAATAGCCACATCATGTCGGTTGTTGGTTGTTTTATAGTCAAGTAAATCGTAATAAATTTTTCCTGTGCAAAGCAATACGCGTTTCACAGCTTTGTTGTCTTTCACCAATACATCGTCTATTACTTCTTTGAAACCACCGGTTGTAAATTCGTCAAGGTGGCTAAAGGCTTTGTTTAATCGAAGATTTGCTTTCGGCGAAAAATTAATCATGGGTTTTCTAAATTCTAACTTCAATTGTCGACGCAATGCATGAAAGAAATTAGCTGCTGTGGTGCAGTTGGTAATATACATATTGTTTTCGGCACAAAGTTGTAAGAATCGTTCCATACGAGCACTTGAGTGCTCTGGACCTTGCCCTTCATAACCATGTGGCAATAGCATTACCATGCCATTCATTTTACCCCATTTGGTTTCGGCACCAGCAATAAATTGATCAATAATGGTTTGGGCACCATTACAAAAATCACCAAATTGTGCTTCCCAAATAACCAAGCTATTCGGATTGGCCATTGCATATCCATACTCAAAACCAAGCACGGCATATTCACTCAACAAGGAATTATAAATTCTAAAAGCCCCTTGATTGTCGGCAATTTTAGACAACCGACTATAGCGCGCATTTTTTACTTCATCATAAATAACGGCATGTCGGTGAGAGAAAGTTCCTCGTTCAACATCTTGTCCGCTCATGCGCACATCATTCCCTTCTAACAACAAACTTCCATAGGCCAACAATTCTCCTGTAGCCCAATCTATTTGTTGATTGTCGTTGTATAATTTTATTTTTTCTTCAATGATTTTTTGAATTTTCTTCAACGGTGTAAAGCCTTCAGGAATTTTCATTAATGCATCAAATGTCGTTTTTAATTGTTCTTGTGTAATGGCAGAGTTTGGCGACGATTGAATGTCTTTATCGTCAGCTCTGCGCAAAGCAGCCCAAGCCATTTCGGGCTCTTGACGGGTATAAGGCAATGGTTTTTGTTTTACTTCGTCTAATCGATCTTGCAAATTGCTCCAAAATGCTTTCTCCATTTCTTTGGCTAAAGCACTATCCACACTTCCATTTTGAATTAATTTTTGAGAATAAATTTCTCTTGGATTTTGATGTTTGTCGATCAACGCATATAATTCAGGTTGGGTAAATTTAGGGTCGTCTCCCTCATTGTGCCCATGCTTACGATAGCAAACCATATCAATAAACACATCTCTATTAAATTTTTGACGAAAACGAAAAGCCAACTCAGCGACTTTTACTACTGCTTCTGGATCATCGCCATTCACATGAAAAACAGGGGCTTGCAACATAGAAGCTACGCTGGTGCTGTAATCGGCACTGCGGGCATCGTCCCAATTGGTTGTAAATCCGATTTGATTATTAATCACAAAATGAATGGTACCACCTGTGTAATAACCACGCAAATTACTCATTTGCAACACTTCATATACAATGCCTTGTCCTGCAACAGAGGCATCTCCATGAATTAAAATAGGCAATATTTTATCGAAATCACTGTTGTACAACACATCGGCTTTTGCTCTTGCAAAACCTTCTACCACTGGGTCAACAGCCTCTAAATGAGAGGGATTTGGTGTCAATTGTAAATTGATTTTTTTGTTGTGCAAGGTAGTCACATCACTTCTAAAACCTAAATGATATTTAACATCACCACTGCCCATAGTAGAGTCTTCGGGTGCAGCACCTTCAAATTCGGTAAAAATTTGCTCGTATGTTTTATGTAGAATATTCGCTAAAATATTTAAACGACCTCTGTGCGCCATCCCCATCACAACTTCTTTCACATCATTTTCGGCTGCTTCTGTAATAATGGCATCTAAGGCGGCAATGGTACTTTCTCCACCTTCTAAGGAAAAACGTTTTTGTCCAATAAATTTTGTGTGTAAAAACTTTTCAAAAATTACCCCTTCGTTTAATTTTTCAAGAATGCGTTTTTTCTTTTCTAAAGTAATGTCGTTCATCATTACTTTTTCAAATTCATCTTGAACCCACAAACAAATTTCCTCGTTATTGATGTAGGTAAACTCAATACCAACAGTAGATGTATAAATAGCTTTTAGGTGTTCAACAATATCTTTTAATTTAGATTTTTGAATACCACAAAATTGACCTGCATTAAACTCTTTTTCTAAATCAGCTTCTGTTAGCCCAAAGTGAGCTAAATCTAAATTGGCATGTCGGTCTTTTCTTTTTTTGATTGGATTCGTATCGCTAATTAAATGCCCTCTTTTTCTGTAAGCACGAATGAGTTGATAAACAGCAAATTCTTTATCTAAATTAGCAGGAGTAGCTGTTTGCGAAACCGTTAAAGAAGCCGACGTTGTATTATCTAAAGGACTGACAGTTGTTTGTGTGTTGGCTTGTTGCGAAACAGCAAAATCAAATCCTTCAAAAAACTTCTTTAATTCTGGGTCTACACTAGCTGAATTGTTTACAAAATCTTTATATAATTCTTCTACAAAACCTGGATGTGAATTAGTGACAAACGAAAAATCTTTCATTTAAATGCAATTTAAAAAAGTTAAAATATGTTATTTTTTCAGTTCAATACTGAAAGTGTGCTAAGTTAAAACATAATCGTGTTTTATTGAAAAATTGTTTTGGTTAAATTGTATAGATTATCTGCAATAACAATTCAATTGAAAAAATTATTGACATAAAAAAGGAGTGATTGCTCACTCCTTTTTTTACATATTTATTATTGAACTAATTATTGAATAATTAATTTTTGAGTTGTTTTAGCTATTTTATTTGCTACAGTTACCATGTAAATACCTTTTGTGTTAAACACATTACTTGGTAATTGATAAGCATTGCTTTGATTTGCAATCGTAGAAACAGTAGTTGCATAAATTACTTTTCCAACTAAATCAGTAACAACAATGTTTACATTTTCATTTGAAGGTGTGTTGATTACAACTGCTGCATTATTAGTTGCAGGATTAGGTACTAAAGAAACACCAATTTGACCATCTTGTACTTTTTCAACTGCTGTAGGTGCATTACCAACCATAAAATTATCAATGAAAAGGTTGTTAGAATATTTACCTCCTACATGTCTTAATCTGAAATATACATTTGCATTGGCAGCAGCGGCAGTCATTGGAATACTCACTGTAGACCATGTTGAATTTGCTGCAGGATAAAATGGAGTTGTTTGAGAACCATTGTTAATTAAAGCGCTTCCTACTAAACTTTTAAGATTAACCCAGGTTGAGCCACAATTAATTGAATACGATATAATTAAAGAATCATTAATTTGAGAAATATTACCTGCAGTAGTAGATGATGCTAATTTAAAACTTAAAAAACCTGACGCTAAACCTGTTGCGTTATAACTCGGAGTCATAATATCATCAATGTCTTTAAAAGGAACATTAGTAGCATTTTGTGGGTAAGGTCGACTGTCAAAGCCATTAAACATTAACGCTCTCCAACCTGAAGGAACATTTCCTGCATCATAATACTTCCAAGTAAAAGGATTATTGAAATAGTTAAAAATTGGCCATCTAGCATAATCATTTGGATCTTCAAAAGAGGTGTTTTCATTGCTAGGATTTTTGTCACTAGGGTCTGAAATATAAACATAATCTGATTGTGTAAGTGTTCCAAACTTAGTTGCATTTGTAGACGCTTTTAATGTTGCTGCCTTCCAACCTTTTGTAGTATAATAAACAACAGGTTTTGTAGTAGTTGAAATAGCAGGAGTGCCATCAACGAAAGTCCAATCTCTAGAGTTTATGGTATTTTTATAACTAAAATCTTCATATGTGATATTAACATTTAGACCAGAAGCATTGCCTAAACAAGCAAATCGTCGAGCTGCATTAAAATCAGCTTCAGGATTACAATCAGCAACTTGACCGTCTAATATACCCGTTATAGCATGTGTAGTTGGCGTAAATAATTCTGAACGTTGAGCTGTTGAGCTGTTAATTGCATTAATCATACGATCTTTTTGACCATTCGTGAATGCATTATTTGGGCAAAAAGAGTACTCCATATAATTTTGAAGCATTTCTAATTTTCCTTGACTTCCTGCAGTATTGTCGCTCGTTCCTTTACAAACCGTATCTGTCATCAAAGAAATTGAATCACAAAATTCATGTCCTTCTGTATTCGGAGTATCCGTTACGTTATCATCCCCACATTTCACTTTAGGGTCATTGGTACTTCCCCAAAGATGATCAAGATTCATACTGTGTCCAATTTCGTGCGTTAATGTTATATCACTATATCCAGCATTTGCAGCTGTTCCAATACTACCAACTGCTCTGTGCCAAACAATTACCCCATCACCTTCAGGCGAAAATTGTGCACCAGATGGTTTCAGTGCATACGCTAAAAGTCCTGCTTCTTCAAAACCAGCGATCACCCAAATATTAAAATATCGGTTTCTTGACCAAGGGTTTAGTTTAGATGTTTCATCACCGTAGTATGTCCTGTGTGATGCAATTCGATCGATACCATTGGTGCAATTTCCTTGCGGATCAATAGTTGCTAATCTAAATTCGAAACCAACATTAGCAATTAATGGTTTAAAAGTTGGATGAATTAAATTAGTGTCTGCATTTCTTTTTTGATAGTCTTCATTTAAAATACGAACAGCATCTTTAATTTGTGCTTCAGAAATATTTTCAACACCATAATTATGAATCACGTGAAAAACAATCGGAATAATGTAATTACCAGCTCTATTTTTCGGCAAAGAACTAACATCCATAGCATTCAACGAATTTTCCAAATTTTCGATATTCAACTTCAATTCAGGATGTTTTTCAATAAATTCTTTAGAGAAAGCATCAGTCCCACATCTGTGTGAAGTTTGTGCTTGCGAAGCAAAAGCGCTAAATCCTAGTGCTAAAGCTAAAAAGGATTGTTTTAAATTTAAAATTCTCATTATTTTGAATATTTACTTATTTATGAATTGTATTTTTGAACTAAAATTATTTCTGAATAGAACATCAAATTTATGTTAACATTATATATTTAACAAAAAAATATTTTTTATAAATTTTCTATATTTTTTTAAAAAACTACATTTCTTCAATTTTTTAACTATATTTGCATCCTTAAAAAAAAATAGATGGCTAATCATAAAGCGACCAAAAAAGATACACGTCAAGCGAACAAACGTAGAGAGAGAAATCGTTATCAAGGTAAAACAACACGTAACGCAATGCGTGATTTAGCTAGCATTACATCAGAAGCAGATGCTAAAGATAGATTACCTAAAGTAATCGCGATGTTAGATAAATTAGCGAAAAATAATGTAATTCATAAGAACAAAGCTTCTAATTTAAAATCAGCAATGGCAAAAAAAGTGAATGCTTTGTCTAATCCTGTTGAAAAAGTTGTGGTAAGAAAAGCATTAAAAAAAGCGACAACTGGCAAAAAAAGTACGACAAAAAAATCTAAATAAACTTTAGTTTTTCACCATATTTTTAAAAAATCTTGCTTCTGCAAGATTTTTTTTTGCAAATATAATTTATTGCTTAATTTTTCTATTGACAACAATGGATGAGTTTAGCTCAAAACCAATAAGCAGTATTTGAGCGATAAAATTTACCCAAGCCATAAATATGATTAATGTACCTATAGATCCATATATTTTATCGTAATTAACTAAGTTATTAACGGCATAAAAAAACAGGGTAGTTGTTAATATGATTAAAAAGGTGGCTATTATTGAACCCGGACTAATTAATTTGAATCTTTTTTCAGTAGAAATGCCATATCGATAAATCATAGATACAATAAAAAAGCACAAAGTGACGACTAGCGAATAGGTAACAAACTTCAGAAACAATGAATTTTGAAGAAAATCTATGTTTAAACTTTCTACAACCCATGATTGGAGTATCATAAAGAAAAGGGCAAGTATAATTAATGCAATCAATAATAGGGTGAGCATTATTGAGTACAAGCGCAAATGGATTCCTTTTTTTTGTTTAAATCCTGGCAATTTTTTTTGAAAGGTGTTTAACAAGCCCATCATACCATTTGAGGAATAAAACAAGGTAAGTAAAACGGAAAAAGACAACAACACTGTTTTTTTATGTGTGATAAAATCTTTGATTAACTTCCCAACACTTAATTTCATTTTATCATTGGGTGATAATATATTCAACATTTCAGAAATGGTAGAAATAATTTTTCCTTCAGGTAATGGTAAATAAGGCACCAAAGAGAAAAAGAAAAGTAATAATGGAGGCATTGCCATTAAAAAAGAAAATGATACCGCACTTGCTCTTGTATAAAAACGATTTGAAAAAATTTCTTTTCTGAAAAAATTTAATGAATCATATAATGAAACTCCTTCAAAACCAGGCAAAAAGATACTTTTCAACCATTTGATAATCGATTGCACAAAATGAGAATTGATAATATAGTATTCTAAACGGGTCATGATTTGAACAAAGAAACGAAAAAATACTGAACCTATTTAATCCCTCTTTTGTTTAATGCTTCTTGGTATTTTTTTGCATTGGCTAGATGTTCTTGATAATTTTTCGCAAAATTAGAATATCCTTTTAAGTCTTCTCTTGCACAAAAATAAATATAATCTGTTTGGGGTGCATTTAAAACTGCATCGATTGTTTCTTTTGAAGGCGTACAAATTGGTCCGGGAGGTAGCCCTTTTATTTGGTAAGTATTGTATGGAGATTTCGCTTGAGTATGTATTTTAAGCACTCTTTTGATCGTAAAATCACCAACTGCAAATTTACATGTTGGATCGGCTTGCAAAGGCATTGCGCGTTTAATTCTGTTTAAATAGGTACTGGCTATTTTGTATTTATCTTCTTTTTTGTTGGTTTCTTCTTCTACAATAGATGCCATAGTAACTATTTGCACTTTTGACATATTCATTTTGTTCGCTTTTGCTAATCGTTCATTATTCCAAAATGAGGCGGTTCCTTTTGCTAATTTGTCTATTGTTTTTTTTGCATCTGTGTTCCATTTAAACTCATAGGTATCCGGAATTACTAAACATTGAATTTGATTAGAATCGATTTCATATTTCTTTAAAAATTCATTGTCAGAAAAAAGTTTTTTTAACTCGTTGCTATCTGCTTCGAGTTGTTTTGAAATTTTTCGAATAAGGTCTTGCTTTGTACGAAGTTTATTAATTACCAATTTTACAGGTTGTTGTTTTCCACTTCTTAACATGGCAACAATTGAGTAATTCCCCATCCCGTTTTTTATTTTATATTTACCTGGATGAATATGATTTTTGAGGTTCATTTTATCCGCTAAACGTTCAAATGAGGAAATGCTTTTTAAACATTGTTGTTCTTTTAAATTCGTTAATAGGTTTTCATAATTTGAACCTGTAGGCACATAAATAAATTTTTGTTTTTCATCAAAATTTGTGTTGCTATTAAATAAAGTATATAAAATATAAATGCAAAATAGTGCAATTAGAATTAAGGAATAAGGTAGTAGTTTTTTAAAGTTCATATTTGAAAATAGAATAAGGGTTATTAATCATTTAGAATTTATTGTATAACATTATTTTAAAAAATCCATTGCATTTTCAAACATGATTTTTTGTTTGGTTTCAACAGACATATCCATGCTTTCAACTAATTCACCAGGTCGCTGTTCTCCAAGCGGAAATGGATAATCACTTCCTAGACAAATTTTATCTGCGCCAACTGTTTTGAGTAATACATCAAATGATACTTCATCATGAACAAGGCTATCTACCCAAAATCTTCCTAAGTAATCTCTTGGATTTATGGGATTATCAACAGCACATAAATCGGGTCGAACTTTCCAACCATGCTCAACTCTACCAACAGTTGCAGGAAAAGAACCCCCACCATGTGCAAATGCAAATTTTAAATTCGGGTATTTTTCCATAACTCCGCCAAATATTAAACTGCAAATGGCTCTGGCCGTTTCGGCAGGCATACCAACTAACCATGGCAACCAATATTTCATCATTTCATTTTCACCCATCATTTCCCAAGGATGAATAAAAATACTACAATTTAATTCTTGTGCTGCTTCCCAAAATGGATCAAATTTTTTATCGCTTAAATTTAATTGATTAATATTTGAACCAATCTCAATACCTGGCATTTTTAATTCCTTAACACAGCGTTCCATTTCTTTTATAGCCAAATCAATATCTTGCAAAGGAACAGTGCCTAATCCTATAAATTTGTCTGGATGGTTTGTAACACAACTACAAATATGATCATTTAAAAAACGAGATGTTTCTATACCTTCGGAAGGTTTTGCCCAATAGTTAAATAAAACTGGAATTGTTGAAAGCACTTGAATATCAACATCAGTTGCAGACATATCAATAATTCTATCTTTAGGCTCCCAACAATTGCTTTCAATTTCACGAAAGAATTTGTCGCCTTTCATCATTCTTGCACAACAAGGTTTGTGATGATCTAAATGAATAAAATCGCCATATCCAAATTTTTCGAACCAATTCGGGATTTTTTCGGGCATGATATGGGTATGTATGTCAATTTTTTTCATCTTTCTTGCTTTAGAAAGCGAAAATATTACATATTTATGTAAGCAAAAATTTTACTTACTTGAAAAACCTTAAATTATTAATTAAAAGCTAAAAAAAGATACTAATTTACTCCAAGCACTTTGTTTACGCTTAGATCCTCTTTTCTTTTTTAATAAATTTTTGAAAGGTAAAATTCCTTTTGAACGTTTAACACTAATAACTTGACCAAATCTCATTTTATAAATTATTTTAAAAAATAGACTTGTATCATACTAACGCATAATACTAATCTGTGTGAATACTTAGTAGGATATTCAATATGATTTATTTTATGCAATACAAATATATAGTCTTTTTTAAAAAAAACATATATTTTTATTTTATTTATTTTTACTGGCTAATGCGAGTTGCCATTTCCAAGCGGTAGCTAACATTTCATCTATCGAAAATTTCGGCTTCCACCCTAATTTACTTTTACACAAAGCGTTGTTCGCATATATAGCAACTACATCCCCTGCTCTTCTTGGTCCTATTTCATAATTTAGGTTCACCCCACTTACTTTTTCAAATGAGTTTATAGCTTCTAAAACCGAAACCCCGTTACCTGATCCAAGATTGAGTGTTTCACAATTTGTTTCATTTTTTGCTTCAATTAAATATTGTAACGCTTTTGTATGCGCATTGGCAATATCCATAACATGTATATAATCTCGAATGCATGAACCATCACGAGTATCATAATTATTTCCCCAAACGTACATTTTTTCTATTTGTCCAATTGCAGTTTGTGTAATCACGGGGATTAAATTATTGGGTCTATCAAACGGAACTTCTCCAATTAAACCTGATGTATGCGCACCAACTGGATTAAAATATCTTAATAAAATAGATTTTGTATCGTTTACTTTGGAAAAGTCTTTAATGACTTGCTCACCCATTTGTTTTGTAGCGGCATAAGCACATTCTGGGTTCGATAAAGGCGTATCTTCTGTTACAGGTAATTTATCGACATTTCCATAAACTGAACAAGAGGATGAAAACACAAAACTAGAAACATGATATTCCTGAATGCATTTTAATACATTCAATAAGGAATACATGTTATTTTCATAATACATTAATGGTTTTTCTACACTTTCTCCCACTGCTTTAAATGCAGCAAAATGGATTACACCAACGATATCTTTATTTTCTTCAAATACGTTTTTAGTATCTTGATAATTGCATAAATCTATACAATAATTTTTTATTTCTTTACCTGTAATCGTTTTAATTCCGTCAAAAGATGATGCTAATGAACGAGAAAAATTATCAATACAAATTACATCAAATCCGTTTTCTATTAAATCTACAATTGTGTGTGAGCCTATATATCCTGCACCACCTGTCACCAAAATTTTTGCCATAACGATTTATATATTTTATTAATTAATAATTTTTTCCATTTGAAATGCTCTTGAACCTTTTATTAAAAAAGCAGTGTTTTCAAATGCACTTTCACTGAACCACTTTTGTGCCAAAGTTGAATTTTCAAAATACTTGAATGAGTGTTTAACAACATTAAAATTTCCTCCAACTAAAACAACTTGCTTCCAATTCGATTGCGCTAACAATTCTATTATTTTTTGATGTTCAGTAATACTTTCATCGCCTAATTCCATCATTGCGCCAATCATAATTATTTTATTTGGATAATCTAATTGAGCAAAATTATTAATGGCAGAAACCATGCTTGTTGGATTGGCATTGTATGCATCTAAAATAATGGTATTCGTCCCTATTTTCATTAATTGAGAACGAGAATTTGAAGGCGAATATTCTTCTATTGATTTTTTTATATCATTGATATCAATATTAAATGTGCTACCTACTGCAACAGCACCCAGCACATTTGCCAAATTATATTCACCCACTAATTGTGTATGAATGGTACATTCTAAATTGGGAGTTAAAATAGCTACTTGCAAAAATGAATTATCTGTAAATGATTTTCCAATAAAGTCTCCTTGTAGTGAGCCATAAGTAATTTGCTTTTCGATACCAATACTCATTTCTTCTAAATAGCCTAAATCAGTATTTCTAAAAACAATTCCATTATTTTCTCGAATAAATTGATACAACTCCCCTTTGCCTTTTTTCACACCTTCAATCCCCCCAAAACCTTCTAAATGAGCCTTGCCACAATTGTTTATTAATGCGTGTGTTGGCAATGCAATTTTACAGTAAAATTCTATTTCTTTTTGATGATTGGCGCCCATTTCGATGATAGCCATTTGTGCATCTTGCTTTATTTTTAATATCGTCAAAGGCACTCCAATATGATTATTTAAATTCCCTTCTGTAGCATAGGTTTTAAATTGCGACGACAAGACAGCCATCATTAACTCCTTGGTGGTTGTTTTCCCATTGCTACCAGTGATAGCAATAAAAGGGATTGAAAATTGTTTTCTATGATGTGTTGCTAATGCTTGTAAACAAATTAAAACATCATCTACTAAAATACACTTGTCATTTATTTTAAATTCACTTTCATCCACCACACAATAATTTGCCCCTTTTTCAAAAGCTTGTTTTACAAAATGATTTCCATTAAAGTTATCTCCTTTTAATGCAAAATAAATATCACCTGTTAGTAATTTTCTTGTATCTGTTTGCACAGATGGATATGCTAAATAAATTTTATAGACCTCTTCAATATTCATTGTGTAAATATAAAAACATAGATTGTCTTTTTACTAATTTATTCTATTATCAAAATAAAAAAAATGACCTCAAATTAATGAAGTCATTTATTAATCGTATCACAACCAAAATCTACTTAAAATTGAATATGCACTCTTGGGCGTCTATGCACTATTGGGCGTCGACAAATAGATGGCATTCTTCTATATCTTTTGTGATTGCAGTTTGAGCGATAGGCATTTTGGTAGCAATGTGAGTTTCTATTATCATTGTATCGTTGATAATTTCTTCTGTTTCCATAATAATGTCCTCTGGATTGATATTGATTTCTGTTTTCATAAACATCCTCTCTATCATTTCGTCTGTTACCATGGTTGTTTTCATATTGGTCATTTCTTTCATTTTGAGGAGAACGACCTCTACCTCTTTGTTGTGCATCCGCATTTATATTTAACAAAAACATACATGCTACTAAAACGATTCCTGTTACTAATTTTAAACTTTTCATTTTTATATAATTTTTATACTTCTCTGACGTGTCAATGAAAGGATAGTTTATCATATAATTTACTTTAACAAAATTTTAGACATAAAAAAAACATCCCGAAATTCGGGATGTTTTTAAGCTCTATATAAAAGATATTATTAATATTCTCTTTTGTTATAGCCTCCACCGCCACTACGGCTTCTGTTATTATTTGAATAGCCACCACCAGTACCTTCAGTTTTAGGTCTAGCTTCGTTTACACGAAGTTCTAATCCCATAACTTCTCTACCGTTTAAACCTTCAATAGCAGCTGTTGCAACTTCGTCAGGCATTTCAACAAAACCGAATCCACGGCTACGTTGAGTAAACTTGTCCATAATAATTTTTGAAGAGATAACTTCACCGAATTCAGCAAATAATTCTCTTAATTGGTCTTCTCCCATTTTAAAAGGGATGTTTGATACATAAATGTTCATGAATAAAAAATATAAGATAGTAAAGATAGGCTTTCTTTTTTTATAAACCTATTTATTAAAATAAAATTTAGTTAACCTTTTTTCTTTGCCTTAGATGCGAAAATAGCATGCATTCTTTTGCCTTCTAATTTTGGCATCCCTTCTAAAGTACCTACTTCAATTAAACGCTCTGCAAATTTCAATAAAATAAGTTCACCTCTGTCTTTAAACATAATGGCACGACCTTTAAATTGAACGTACGCTTTTACTTTATTTCCATCTAAAAGAAATTTTTCTGCATGTTTTGCTTTAAAGTCAAAATCATGTTCATCGGTATTGGGAGTAAAGCGAATTTCTTTTACTTCACTTTTCGATGAATTCGCTTTTTGTTCTTTTTCCTTTCGTTTTTTCTCATAAAGAAATTTATTGTAGTCAACTGCACGACAAACTGGAGGATTAGCTCCTGGTGAAATTTCAACTAAATCAACTTCTAATTCTCTACAAAGGTCTAAGGCTTTGCTTAAAGGATACACTCCTGGTTCTAAATTTTCACCTACTAAACGAACTTCCATAGTGTCTATTTCGTTGTTTAATCGATGCTCACGTTGCTTCTTAAAAGGACGTTTGTTATTGTTTCTTGGGTACATTCACTGTTTTAATGAATTACAAAAGTAAGGATTAATTTTTTAAACTAAAAGATTAATATTGAATGATTCATGTTTAATTAATTTAGCCTCTTTTTGGGCTATTTTAAAGCACACAAAATTCAATATTAAATATTTACACTGTCATTTCTTTTACATTTTCTGAAATAGTTAATTTGCCAGCTGTTTTTTGTTTTATTTCTTCTATAGTTACACCGGGTGCATGTTCAATACATTCAAATCCATTTTCTGTAACATTAAAAACACCTAAATCGGTTACTATTTTCTTTACGCATTTTAAACCAGTAATGGGCAATGAACATTTAGGTAACAATTTCGAATTTCCAGCTTTATCTGTATGCTGCATCGCTATAATAATATTTTTCGCACTAGATACTAAATCCATAGCCCCACCCATTCCTTTAACCATTTTATTGGGCACTTTCCAATTCGCAATATCTCCATTTTCAGCAACTTCCATCGCTCCTAAAACAGTTAAATCCACTTTACCCGAACGAATCATTCCAAAACTCATCGCACTATCAAAAAAAGCAGAACCCGGTAAGGTTGTAATTGTTTGTTTACCAGCATTTATCAAATCAGCATCTTCTTTTCCTTCTTCAGGAAAAGGGCCCATTCCTAACAACCCGTTTTCGCTTTGCAATACCACTTCTATTCCAACTGGAATATAATTGGCGACTAAAGTAGGGATTCCAATTCCTAAATTCACATAAAACCCATCTTGTAACTCTTGTGCAATACGTTTTGCTATTTGATTTTTATCTAAGCCCATTGTTATTTTTTATGCTGTAAAATTATAAAAAGAAATGTATTATTAGGAATTAATCTATTTCATTATTTTTTAAATAAAAGACTTCCATTTCTCCGCCTTTTATTTTTTTCTCAAAATGAAATGTATCTTTTTTTATATAATCTAGAATTTCTTGTTCCGTTGTTCCTTCAAATGTAACATAATATTTTGCATGAAATTTTTTCAACTCTTGCATTAAGTTATCAGGTTGAATTTTTTCAGAAGTATGAAAGTAACAACTTGGAGTGAATAACGCCATTACTCTTGGATATGCTGCTGCTAATGTATCTTTTTCGGTACAATTGTTTTGTAAATAGTTGAATACTGGCTGATAAATTTCGTCAGTTGGAGCGCTGTAATTTTTTACAGGATGGATCATTTTAACCACATCTATTCTGTATAAAAATAGCATTAATAAACTGCTAGCTATACCTACTATTTTATATTGAGAGGTAATAATTGGCATTACATTTTTAAAACCGATTATTGAAAAATAAACAAAAAAGAATATCAATGGTAGAATTAACCTAAACCCATTATTGCTTAAATTACTCATACAAATGATTATGAAATAAGTCAAAAAAAGAATGACATATAATCCAAATGTCTTTTTTTTAATTTCTACAATAAAACCAATAAAAATTGAAATGATAAAAAAACAAGCCGATAATAATGTAATGAATCCGTATTCTTTAACATCAAAAAATTTCAAAAAGCCAAAAAGCACTTCGGCATAGTAAGTTAAATGGATTATTAAATTTGAATAAATTAATTCAATTGTGATAAAACTATTGTAAAATGCATGAATTGGAAAAATTATTTTAATTACAGTATAAAAAATAATGGTAAGTATAAAATGATATCCTATGAGACTAATTTTAATTGTGCTATTTTTTCCCCATTTCAAATTCAATAAAAAATAGAGTACATACGATAAGAAGATAATACTGCCTGCTGACCTTATATGCATTGAAAATGCCAATGTCAATGAAAATATAATTAGCAAAGCAATTCGTTTAAAATTCATTTTTTCATTTTGCTGTTTTTCAAAGTAATGAATTCCTAAAATTGAAAAATAAAAAAATGTGGCAAAAGGGATGTCAGAAAGTAACTCGGCTTTTGCATTTAAAAGATATGGATTAAAGCAAACTAACAAAGTTGCTAATAGTGCCACAATAAATGAAAAATATTTTCGCAATAATAAAAATAGAAAAACACCAAAAAGAACATAAAATATTGTTTGATAATAAAAAAGCATTTCAAAATCAATTCCATATTTTTTTAAGACCGGGGCAATTAATAGAGGATAACCTATAGGATATGCACTTGGAGAGTAAGTTCCTGTAGTTGGATTATTGATATAGTGATGTGCGTTAATATCTTTTCCTGTTATTATTAATTTGGCTTCATTGATATACATCGCGAAATCGTCTCCCCAATCTGTATAATTTTTTATATTCAACCAAAAAGTTGGCAATAACAAACAAGTACATAACAATATTTCAAGGATTCTTTTTCTTGTCATTTTGGAAAATTAATTTAAAAATATTATATCTAATAAAAAATAGGAGAAATAAAAAAAGCCTCTCGATAGAGAAGCTTTTAATATTAATAATTTTTATTACAAAAATTAGATAATTTCTACGTCAGCACCTGCATCTTTTAATTTTGCAGCGATATCATCAGCTGTTGCTTTGTCAACATTTTCTTTAATGTTAGCTGGAGCACTGTCAACCATATCTTTTGCTTCTTTCAATCCAAGTCCTGTTAAGTCTTTAACAACTTTAACAACACCTAATTTACCAGCACCTGCACTTTTAAGTACAACTGTGAAAGATGTTTTTTCTTCTACTGCTGCTGCTCCACCACCTGCTGCTACAACTACTGCTGCTGCTGCTGGTTCTATACCGTAATCAGCTTTTAAAACGTCAGCTAATTCTTGAACTTGTTTTACTGTTAAGCTTACTAATTGTTCAGCTAATTGTTTAATGTCTGCCATGTTAATTTTTTTTAATGGATTTAATAATTTTGTTTGTATATATTGAGCTTGGAAGCCGTAATTATTCAGCTGCAGGTGTTTCTGATTCTGCTGCTGGTGCATCTGCTACTGGAGCATCTGCTGCTGGTGCGTCTGCTACTGGAGCTTCTGCTGTTGGTGCGTCTACTACTGGAGCCTCTGCTACAGGTGCTTCGGCAATTACCTCTGCTACTGGTGCTTCTTCTGGAGTTGCATCTGCTGTTTCTGATTTCCCGTTTTGTAGAGCCGAAATAACTCGAGAAATTGGAGATTGTAATAATCCAATAACTTCACCAATTAATTCATTTTTAGTTTTGATACTTCTTAAGGCAGCTAAACTTTCGTTGCCTATAAAAATATCTTCACCAATTAATGCTGCTTTTAAAATGGGTTTATCCGTTTTAAACTCTTCACGAATAGAGCTGATTAATAATGCTGGTTCTTTTGGACTATCGCTAAACATCAAAGCTGTTACACCATGAAAAGCATCCATTAAGCCAGTATATTTATCGTCTCCTAATTGTTGAAGCGCTTTAACAATCATTGTATTTTTAGCCACTTTCATTTCAACATTTTTATCGAAACAAAGACGACGTAATTTATTTACTTGCGCTACAGATAAAGATTCTGTATTAGTAACATAAAAATTATTGTATTGAGAAAATTTCCCTTTTAATAATTCTATGGCTTGATTTTTTTGTTCTGTTGTCATTTCTAATTAATTTTTTTAATGTTATTAATTCACTGCAGCTCTCGTATCAACATAAACACCAGGGCTCATTGATGTTGCTAAACTGATTCCTTTTACATAAGTTCCTTTTGAACTTGATGGTTTCAATTTTACAATTGCATTGATTAATTCTTGACAGTTTTCTTGTAATTTTTTTGGTTCGAAAGATACGCGACCAACAGATGCATGGATGATTCCAGTTTTATCTACTTTAAACGCAATTTTACCGCCTTTTACTTCATTAACAGCAGCTGCTACATCATTAGTAACAGTTCCTGTTTTAGGATTTGGCATTAAATTACGTGGCCCTAATACTTTACCTAATTTACCAATTTTAGGCATAACAGCTGGTGTAGCGATAATTACATCAATATCTACCCATCCTCCTTCAATTTTAGTAACAAACTCATCTAAACCTACATAATCAGCGCCAGCTTCTTTTGCTGCTGCTTCTTTATCGGGTGTACAAAGTACTAATACTCTTTTTGTTTTACCAGTTCCATGAGGCAATGATACCGTACCACGAATCGCTTGGTCTGCTTTACGAGGATCAACTCCTAAGCGAATGTGTAAATCAACTGAACTATCAAATTTAGTGCAATTGATCTCTTTCATTACTTTAGTAGCCTCTTCTAGTGTATATATTTTAGCAGCATCTACTTTTGTATTCGCTACTTTTCTTTTTTTGCTTAATTTCATTTTCTAACTTTTTGGATGTACTACAATATTAATTTTCCCAAGGCGCTTTTCCGTCAACGGTTAAACCCATACTTCTTGCTGTTCCTGCAACCATTTTCATAGCGCTTTCAACAGTAAAACAGTTTAAATCTTCCATTTTGTCTTTCGCAATATCTTCTACATTAGCCCATGTCACTTTGCCAACTTTATTTCTATTGGGCTCTTTTGAACCTTTTTTGATGTTAGAAAGATCCATTAACTGAACTGCTGCTGGAGGTGTTTTAATTACGAAATCAAAACTCTTGTCTGAATAAACGGTGATTAATACTGGTAATACTTTACCTGGTTTGTCTTGCGTTCTAGCATTGAACTGCTTACAGAATTCCATGATGTTAACACCTTTGGAACCTAATGCTGGACCGATTGGAGGCGCTGGATTTGCTTGACCGCCTTTACATTGTAGCTTTACGAAGCCACTAATTTCTTTAGCCATTTTTTTACTTTTTATTGGTTCAAACGTTTCAAAACTTAGGTTTTAAAACTCCCAATTCCATCAAAATTTTATTGATAAGAACTCTTAAGGGAGTGCAAAGGTAATTAAAAAATCTTTTTTGACAAGTATTTTTTCAAATTTAATAAATTTTAACGAGTACTCCATTAAAAACAAAATGAGTAAAAGCGAACACTTTTACTCATTGTACTATTTTTTTTAAGTTCTACACTTATTCTATCACTTCAAATTCTTTTTGAATTTTTTCGCACATTTTAGTCATAATCATTTTACGCCCTAACTCAATCATTCCGCAAAAAGACACTTTGTCTGAAACACCATGACCAACCACTAAAGGCTTTTGAACACCTAAAACTGGCACTCCAGCATATAAGCGATGGTTAAAGCGAGCCAAAAATGCATCATTTAAGTTTCGTCGAACTTGAATGATATCATATAACGATTCGGCAAATTTCAAAACAATATTACCAGTAAAACCATCTGTGATAATCATGTCGGCTTTGTTGTCGATGATATCTCGTCCTTCTATGTTTCCAATAAAATTTATGCTTTTATTTTCTTTCAACAAAGGATAGGTTGCTTGTGCTAATAAATTTCCTTTCCCTTCCTCTTCTCCAATATTTAATAGTGCAATTGTTGGATTATGGATTCCTAAAATCTCTTTGCCATATACACTTCCGAGTGTAGCAAATTGATTTAGGTATTCGGGTTTACAATCTGCATTAATGCCTACATCTAACATGACTGCTAAAGAACCATCTATTTGAGGAACAGGCGTTGGAATAGTAGGACGCAAAACACCTTCGATTAATTTAATCATGTGTGCAGCACCAACCAACATCACACCCGTATTTCCTGCACTCAAAAAAGCATCAACATCCCCTTTTGCTAATAATCCAAAACCTATCACCATGGACGATGTTGGTTTTTCTTTCATAGCTCTAATAGGATGCTCGTCCATACCAATAACGACATCAGTATGAATAATTTTTACGTTTGAGGCCTCGTCACCAAGTCCTTCTGCAATAGCAGTTTCATCGCCAATTAAAATTAATTGGCAATCGTTGTATTTTTGCAGAAACGACAAAACACCTAAACATGCTTCTTTAGGTGCATAATCTCCTCCCATCATGTCAAGTGCTATACGCATATAAGACGAAAGTTTTTTAGTCAATAAATATATTAAGCTTCGCCTCCAGTAGTATCTTCTTCTGTTGCGATAGCGTCTTTCATTGGTTTAACCATAACTACTCTACCTCTGTAAAATAATTGATTTTCTACCCAATGTGCACGATGACGTAAATGGATTTCTCCAGTTGTTTTATCTGTGCTTAACGTATCAATCGTTGCCTTGTAGTGAGTACGACGTTTTGCACTTCTTTGTTGTGAGTGTCTTCTTTTAGGATTAGGCATTTTGCTTTAATTTAAAAAGTTTGTTGTTATTAATTATTGTTTTTCAACTTATCCCAAATAGGATTTGTTGCGTTTTTGTTTTGATTTTCTAAAAAGTCTATAACTTTTGGGTTACAGTAACTTTTCCCATTTTCATCTTCTCCATGAACTCGTTGTATGGGTAAACACAACGTGATAAATTCAAAAATCCAGTTGGATACATCTAAAATGCTTTCAGAACGTCCAATGTATGCTACTTCAGCATCATTTTCGTTCTTTTGGGCAACCAATTCATCGTCGATAATGTTTACTAACAATTCAAATTCATCCCAAAGGGTTAATTCTAAATCTTCAGCGCATCGATCACACGAAACGGTTACTTTGCCATTGATATAAAATTTTAGTAATAAAGCATTGGCTTTTTTATCTAACACTATTTTTACGTCAATGTTTGCATTCCAAAATTCTGGTTTTTCAAACGTTTCAAAGAAAGAGTCTGTAACAGTGAAGTCGTAATTATGTTCACCAGGTTTGAGACCAACAAATGCAATTTCAAACTCCCGATTGTGTTTCATACGAACTCCCTTTTTTACAGGGGTGCAAAAGTAAGTAATTTTTCTGGAATAAACCTATTTTTTGATTTAAAATTCTAGTTTTCGGCGAATATAGAACTATAAATAATTGATTCTATTTTATAAATTGACCATTTAGGGAACATAAAGGGATTTAAAACTTGTAAACATTTAAAAAAAAGACCTATCAAATATCACTACTCTATAGGTCCATTAATATCAATAAATCTGACGACTATCTCAAAAATAACATCTCACGATATTTAGGTAATGTCCATAAACGATCATCTACGATTAATTCTAATTTGTCGGCATGGTAACGTATGATATCGAAAAAAGGTTTTACGCTATCGCAATAAGCTACTGCTTTTTCGTGCATACTTTCGATTTCATTGGCTTTTTTACGAGCACCTATCATTGCTTCTACGTTGTCGCTAATGGCATTAATGTGTTTTGAAATCGCTTCTATAATTTCTACTTGTGAGCGACAAGCTTCGCCTTTTAAGCCAATGTCGTGCAAACCTTTTACATTTTCTACCATTGTTTTTTGATAGCTAATTGCAGCTGGCAAAATAGAATTACTGGCTAAATAACCCATCATTCGTGCTTCAATTTGTACTTTTTTCACGTACTCTTCTAACATAATTTCATGACGAGCTTCCATTTCAACATGGGTAAATATTTTATGGTCTTCAAATAATTTTTTTGCTGCATCAGTTCCAAATACATCCAATGCCCTTGGCGTATCTTTAAAATTATTTAAGCCCCGTTTTGCTGCTTCTTGCGCCCATGCTTCGCTGTAGTTATCGCCTTCAAAACAAATATTTTTACTTTCTGTGATGTATTTGCGAATGATGTGTAATAAAGCGATTTCTTTCTTCTCTCCTTTTTCAATTAATCCATCCACTTCTTTTTTGAAATTCACTAAGGTATCGGCCATAATGGTATTCAAAATAGTCATTGGCCAAGCACAATTGGCTGTAGAACCTACGGCTCTAAACTCAAATTTATTGCCTGTAAATGCAAACGGACTCGTCCGATTTCTATCGGTATTGTCCATAATTAATTCAGGAATATTTCTATGAATATCTTTTTTTAATATTTCTTCATCTTGCTCAGAGAATTTACCTGTAACACGCTCCTCTACTTCATTTAATACTTGTGTTAAATACTTACCTACAAACACCGAAATAATAGCTGGTGGCGCTTCATTGGCACCTAAACGATGGTCGTTTGTAGATGATGCAATGGAACCTCTTAATAAATCGGCGTGCGTATGAACAGCTTTTAATACATTTACGAAAAAGGTTAAAAACATTAAATTCGTACGAGGAGTTTTGCCTGGTGCCAACAAATTGATGCCTGTGTCTGTAGCCAAACTCCAGTTGTTGTGTTTTCCACTTCCGTTTACGCCAGCAAATGGTTTTTCGTGCATCAAGACTTTTAATTTATGACGCTTAGCCACTCGTTGCATCACATCCATCAATAATGAATTGTGGTCAACTGCAATATTTACTTCTTCAAAAATAGGTGCACACTCAAACTGCGAAGGTGCTACTTCATTGTGACGAGTTTTTAATGGGATTCCTAATTTGTAAGCTTCTTGCTCAAAATCTTGCATATAAGCAAACACTCTTTCAGGGATGGCTCCAAAATAGTGATCGTCTAATTGTTGTCCTTTTGCAGGGGTGTGACCATATAATGTTCTACCAGTTGCTAATAAATCGGGACGAGCATTTGCCATGGCTTCATCAATTACGAAATACTCTTGCTCCCAACCTAAAGTTGCAGCCACTTTGGTAATATTTTTATCGAAATAATGACAAACATCTAACGCTGATTTGCTTAATAAATCTACCGCCTTTAATAAAGGTGTTTTTGTATCTAATGATTCTCCGCTGTATGAAATAAATATAGTAGGGATACACAATGTTTTTCCAAATGCTTGCTCAATGATGAACGCAGGCGAAGTTGGATCCCAAGCGGTATAACCACGAGCTTCAAACGTTGCGCGAATACCTCCATTAGGAAAAGAAGATGCATCAGGCTCTTGTTGTGTTAATGCATCGCCATCAAATAATTCCAATGCCGAACCATCGCTTTTGATGGTAAAAAAAGAATCGTGTTTTTCGGCTGTAGCCCCAGTTAATGGTTGAAACCAGTGTGTGTAGTGCGTTACCCCTCTGTCCATTGCCCAAGCTTTCATACCAGATGAAATTTGGTCTGCCATTTTACGGTCTATTTTGCTACCCGATTTTACTGAATTTAATAAGCTTTTGTACGCTTCATCACTTAAATATTCACGCTGCACTTTGCCAGTAAATACATTGCTTGCGAATAAAGCAGTGATTTTATTGTTGCCATAACTGCGAATGTCTGTTGCACCTTCATTCAAAGATTTTAGTGCATTGAAACGTAAATTGCTCATATATTTTAAATTATTTATGCAAATATTGCCTTTTTTCTACTTTGATGCAAGAAATTTCATCATTTTTAACAAAAATGTTAATATTATTTTTATTTACATATGTTTAAATTCAAAAACTAATTTTTAATTGAATTCTTTTTTATTGAATAGGCCCTATTAACTGATAAAAAGTCTATACTGTAAACAAGTTGTAAGAAAATTTAAATCATCAAACATGATATGCAAAAACTAAAGGGCTGAGCTTTAGTATCAGTTTTAGGGTAATTTTGTTTTATTTTTTATTAGATTTGTGAAATGAGAGTTGAGTTTTTTGATAGCTTCAACTTATTTTTGAATTACTTGAAATTAATAGGGGAAGCTGAAAACCGAATAGAGTAAGCACAAATTAAAAACAATTAACTAAATGGGAACATTGCTAAAAAACAACATGACAAGAAAAATTAGTTTCATTTTACTTGCATTCATTTTAACATCAAATATTGCGAAGACACAAATACCAAATCCTGCTTTAATTGGCTATTGGCATAATTGGAATGATGTGAATGCTCCTTATATTCAACTAGATGCAATTGACAATCGTTATAACGTTATTGAGATTGCGTTCGCTATACCAACTTCCCCTTCAGATATGACGATGTTATTCACGCCTAACATCGTTTCACAAAATGTATTGATTACTAAAATACAAGCATTACAAAGTCAAGGAAAAAAAATACTAATAAGTATTGGAGGCGCCACTGCAAGTATTGACTTGACTACGACAATAAATAAAAATGCGTTTGTGAGTTCTATGACTTCAATAATAAATACTTATGGATTTGATGGAATGGATATTGATATCGAAAATGGAAACTCTATTTTAATCAATGGTGGCACAATATCTTCACCAAGTAGCCTTGCTCAAGTCAATTTAATTGATGCGATTAAGCAAATTATGGCAAACTATCGGACCTCACATTCCCAAAAACTTTTACTTACCATGGCACCCGAAACGGCTTATGTACAAGGTGGTCAATCTTCTTTCGTCAATATTTGGGGAGGATACTTACCAATTATTAATGGATTGAGAGATTCACTTGATTTGTTGCAAGTTCAACTTTACAATAGCGGTACAATGTATGGCATTGATGGAAATATTTATACCCAAGGGACAGCTGATTTTATTATTGCAATGACAGAAGCTGCAATTAAAGGCTTTAATACAACAGGTGGCACGTTTGCCGGATTACCTGCCAGTAAAGTAGCAGTAGGATTACCAGCTTGTACAAGTGCAGCAGGAGGTGGTTATGTAAATCCATCTACCGTATTAACTGCAATAAATTATTTAAGAGGAACTGGCTCTCAACCTGGAACATATGTGTTATCAAATTCAAGTGGCTATCCTTCCTTAAGAGGCATGATGACATGGTCTATTAATTGGGATGCAGTCAGTTCTTGTGGTGGTGTTTATGAATTTGCCAATAATTATCAAAGCATATTTGGCAGTACAACTTCTATTTCAAATTTTGATATGGAAACAGGCATTTCGGTATTTCCAAACCCTACAAATGGTCAGTTTACGATTTCACTTTTAACGGATAGTGCAACGATTACCGTCACTGATATTTTAGGGCAAGCAGTTTTTAAAACGCATGCAAAACAAAAGAATGTGAACCTACAACTCTTCCACAATGGAATTTACACAATTAATATCACCACCAAGCAAGGGACTACAACACGAAAACTAATTGTAAATCAATAATGATCGAAAAATAGGCAACGGAACCAGGTGCTTTTGCTTTATCGTTTTTTGTCAATTTTTAAAAATATAAATTCATAAAAAAATGACTGTCATTACTGACAGTCATTTTAATTTAATTTAAATAAATTAATATCGATTTCAATTTATCCTAAATAAGAACGCAATGATTTACTATATCTTGCTTTTTGTAAACGTTTAATTGCACGTTCTTTAATTTGTCGAATTCGTTCTTTAGTCAAATCATATTTTTCTCCAATTTGCTCAATAGTTGTACCGTCATTTCCATCTAAACCAAAATAAGCACTTACAATTTCGGATTCTCTTGGACTTAAGGATTTTAATATTCTACGAATTTCTTCACGTAAGCTATCTTGTAATACACCATCATCTGTATCATTAGCACCTGCTAATAAATCCCCCATATTAACATCTTCTGCTTCATGAACAGGAGCATCCAAAGAGGTATGTCGAGAATTTGTCACGAAAATATTTGCAATTTCGGTTTCACTCATTTCTAATATACCTGCTAATTCTTCTACAGAAGGTTCTCGTTCATTTTCTTGCTCAAAAGCCATCATTGCTTTGTTCGCTTTATTATAGGTACCTATTTTATTTTGTGGTAAACGAACCAATCTACCTTGCTCTGCCAATGCTTGCAAAATTGATTGTCTGATCCACCAAACTGCATACGAAATGAATTTAAAACCCTTTGTTTCATCAAAACGTTGTGCTGCTTTAATTAATCCAAGATTACCTTCGTTAATTAAATCACTTAATGTCAACCCTTGATGCTGGTATTGTTTAGCTACAGAAACCACAAAACGTAAGTTTGATTTCACTAATTTATCTAACGCAACATTATCACCTATTCTAATCTTTTGTGCTAAAACAGTTTCTTCTTCAGCATTAATCATGGGAATTCTGCTAATATCTTGTAAATATTTCTCTACTGCTTGGCTATCTCTATTGGTTATCTGGGTTGCTATCTTTAATTGTCTCATGTATTATTATTTTTATATTGTAACGAATATTTTTCAATTTAAGTATCTAAACTTCTATTTGAAAGTAAAAAGATACTGGTCTTAAATATTCTACTTTAACTTTTCTGCTAATTTAATAGCATCAAATTTTTCAATTTGTTGGGGAGTCATTGTTCCTTTAATGTTATTCATACTATTTGTATTAATTTCTGCAATTCTTGCTTCTAAAGCAGACTTGTTCCCTTCAAATGAGTTTATATTTTTCTGTAAATTTGCATCTTCATTAGACAATACCATTGTAATTCTTGACAATTGTAATTCTGTAAGATTTAAGTCTGCTTTTTTAATTATTTCTATCTGTTTCTTTACACGTTTTGTTATTGCATTATTTTGTGAAAATGAAACAAATGAAATGAGAATTAATATTATGATAATTATGTTTTTTTTCATATTTTATGTATATTTAGTATGTATTTTATACTTAAGACGTAAAAATAATAGATAATGTTTGTTATTTTATCTAAAAAAGAAACATTAATTTATCATTCACATAAAAACCTCCTAAAATAGGAGGTTTTTATATAAATAATTTATTTTTTAGAATTATTCGACTCTACTTCCTGGCAATACACTATTGTCTAGTTGTGTATTGTCTTCAGTTTCTGGCTCGTCTGCATTCAAATTTTTATTTCTACTTTCATTCCCCGATTTGTCGATGTATTCAGGTTTATTTTGATCATAAATGATATGCTTTTCAGCCAATTCTCCAATGATTCTGAATTCTGTTCTTCTATTGAATTGACGACCTGTTGGGTTGTCTTTGCCATCAATTGTGTTAGGACGAATAGGATTTTTCTTCCCTTCTCCTCTAGCAATCATTCGACCTCTGTCAATTCCTTTACTTTGCATATATGTCATAACAGCTTGCGCTCTTTTTACAGACAATTCATCATTGTATTGATCTACTCCTTTACTGTCAGTATATGAACGAATTTCTACACTCACTGAAGGATTATCGGTTAAAAATCGAACCAATGAATCTAATGCACCATAAGAATCAGGTTGAAAATTGCCATTATCAAAATTATAATATACATTTTGTACATGATATTCGAAATCATTGGTAATTTTATGAACATACACTGTAACCATTGTAGTATCATCAGGATCCATAACAGATTTTCCAGTAGTGCTTAGGGTAGTTCTTCCAGAAATATATCCTGATTTATCTGCTGTAATAGAGTAATTTTTCCCCATTGGCGTATAGAACATGAAATTCCCATTTTTTGAATAAAATGTATCTTTTATAGCTTGAGTTATTTCATCTCCCATTTTAATAACAGTTTCAGAAACTGGTTGGTTCGTAATTTCGTCTAAAACAATACCTTTTACATAAAAATTAGGTTCTTTTATTACTCTATAAATATCATCGCAACAAGTAGGATTTTTTACATAATAACTTCCTAAACGATTTGAAACTACATAAGCATTATCTTTAACACCAGGGTCTTGAACATAATATAAATCATCAGCAGATGAATTTATTGGGAACCCTAAATTTTGTAAATTTGTGTATCTTGAAGGTCCTCCATCAGCAGAAAATATATCAAATCCACCTAAGTTTTTCCATCCATTAGATGAGAAATATAACTTCCCTTTTTTATTGTCATAAAATGGAGTATTTTCATCTCCATAAGTATTTATTTTTTTACCACAGTTCTGTGGTCTTCTGTATGAACCTCCTCTTGATGAGTCATACACAGAATACCAAATATCCCAACCACCAGCACTTTGTAATTTTCGATTAGAAGCAAAAAACAAGACTTCTTTTTTGCCAATCATTGTACAATATGGTTGAGTATTAGAAGATTCAGCATCATTAATATACATATCTAATGCTTTGGGCGTAGTCCACTGTCCTCCTTTGCCAAATTCAGATGAGTATATGATACATTTAACTTTCAAAGAATCTTCTTCTAAACATTTTGTAAAATAAAAACGTTTTCCTCCTGGACTCCATGAACCATTTCCTACATTATATTTTGCGTCATTAAACTTTCCATCGCTAAACTTCATTTTAACTTCAAAACTATCTTTAACCCTTGTTCTATCAAATTCTTTTGGAGCCCACATAAAACGCGCAACATAATCTTTTTTCTTTGTCATATTTGGATCTATCAATTTATTTTGATCCATGGTAGAAAATAACAATGCAGTATCGCCTAAAGGCAATGGAGATAATTCTGTATAAGCTGTATTAATATTAGGTCCAGCATTTTTTACAAATGCTCTACCAGGCTCATTTAATGAATTGATAGCCATAGTACAGCCATCTATTTCACGTGTAGTGAATATTTTCATTTTCTTATTTTTGCCTTTGTAATTATTTTTGAAAAATTCAAATCGCTCAATAGCTCTAACGTAATCTCCATTTTGTTTTCTCATTTGACCTTCTTTAAAAGGTGCTTCAGGATACATTTCTGGAGCTAAAGAATACGCTTCTAAATAAAAATCAGCTGCTGAAGGATAATCTCTAGTCATTCGAAAACACTCTGCAATCATGTAAGTGATGTAAGGGTTTCTTGGCTGTTCTTTTTTTAATTGGGCATAATATTGTTCTGCAGTATAAAAACTACCCACTTTATAAAGTCCATTTGCTAATTTCATTTTTTTTGCAAATGGCAAATTAATAGCTGGGTCTTCTTTATTACCTGCTTTAACACTTACTGTTCCAAAATTTATTAAAACAGTTAACAACGATAGTATCAAAAATTTTCTCTTCATTTCTCTGAGATGTATTATTAAACGTAAATATAATAGGT
>JBILBN010000142.1:0-2537 GCA_044353665.1 Chitinophagaceae bacterium
GTTTAGTCAAAAAAAATTATCCGAAATAAAATCAGATTTCATAAATAATATGACGCATGAATTTAAAACACCAATTGCAACCATTTCATTAGCTTCAGATGCATTGAAAAATGAAAAAGTAATTACCAACAGAGCGCAAATAGAATATTATACCGGAATAATTAAAGAAGAAAATAAACGAATGAATCAGCAGGTTGAAAAAATTTTACAAGCCTCCCAATTGGAAAGAGATGAGTTGAAAATGGCAATAAAAAAATTAAATGTGCATGAAATTATTCAACGAGTAGCAGACAATACCACACTTCAGTTGCAAGAAGCCAATGTGCAGTTTTCAGCCGAACTCAATGCAACAAACTGTATGATAGAAGCAGATGAAGTTCATTTTACCAACATCATTTTCAATTTATTAGACAATGCAATTAAATATTCAAAAGAAAATCCGAGCATACAAATTTCAACTTCAAATGAAGGAAAAATGATTTCCATTAAAATTGCAGATAATGGAATTGGAATGGATAGAGACACGCAAAACAATGTATATGAAAAGTTTTTTAGAGCCCATACGGGCAACTTACACAATGTAAAAGGTTTCGGTTTAGGATTAACTTACGTAAAAAAAATTGTGGAAGCCCATAAAGGAAAAATATCCTTAACCAGTGAATTAGGGAAAGGCTCCACGTTTATGATTAGCTTTCCTATTGTGTAATTAATTAGTTGGATTCAAAATTTATTTTAGATCAAAAAAATAAAAGAAAAACGCTTATAAAATAAATGACCAAATATAAAAACAACTTAAATAAGTGTATTTAATTACGCTTTTTAAAAAAATTATCGCTTATAAGTTTGTATTTTTACCATTCATAAAATATGGTACCAATAGAAACATGCAGAAAGAAATACGTAAAATTGATGCTTTAGATTATCATTCTAAAGGAAAGCCAGGAAAAATAGAAGTCATCCCAACCAAAGAAACAAAAACTCAACGAGATTTAGCATTAGCCTATTCTCCTGGTGTAGCAGAACCTTGCAGGGAAATTGAAAAAAATCCAGAAGATGTTTACAAATACACTGCTAAAGGAAATTTAGTAGCCGTAATTACAAACGGAACAGCCGTTTTAGGCTTAGGAGATATAGGACCTTTAGCCTCAAAACCAGTAATGGAAGGAAAAGGGTTGTTATTTAAAATTTATGCAGACATTGATGTATTTGATATTGAATTAGATACAAAAGATACCGAAGAATTTATTAGAACCGTAAAAGCATTAGAGCCCACCTTTGGAGGAATTAATTTAGAAGATATTAAAGCCCCAGAATGTTTTGAAATTGAGCGTCGATTAAAAGAGGAATTAAATATTCCGATTATGCACGATGACCAACATGGCACGGCTATTATTTCTTCGGCAGCATTATTAAATGCGTTAGAAATACAAGGTAAAAATATTGAAGATGCAAAAATTGTAGTCAGTGGTGCAGGCGCCTCTGCCATGTCATGCAGCAAACTTTATTTGAGCTTGGGAGCAAAGCAAGAAAACTTTGTCATGTTTGACAGCAAAGGAGCCATTACCAAAAGCAGAACCGATTTGGATGCGATGAAGCAACAATTTGCAACTGCTAGAGAAATCAATTCGTTGGCTGAAGCAATGGTAGACGCCGATGTATTCATTGGTTTATCCAAAGGAGGGATCGTTTCGGCTGACATGTTAATGTGCATGGCGCCCAACCCGATTGTTTTTGCCTTGGCAAATCCTGATCCTGAAATAGATTACGAAACAGCCATAACAGCTCGACCAGATGTAATTATGGCAACTGGCAGAAGCGACTATCCGAATCAAGTAAATAATGTGTTAGGGTTTCCCTACATTTTTAGAGGTGCATTGGATGTTAGAGCAAAATCGATCAACGAAGAAATGAAATTAGCTGCTGTAAAAGCATTGGCAGCATTGGCAAAAAAGCCTGTACCTGAAATGGTGAATATGGCTTATCAAGAAAAGAATTTATCCTTTGGACCCTTCTATATTATTCCTAAACCAATGGACCCACGTTTGCTTTCAGAGGTTTCATTGGCGGTTGCTCATGCTGCAGTAGATAGTAATGTAGCCTTAAAAACAAACATTGATTGGGTAAAATATGAAGACGAACTCCAAAGTAGATTAGGCAGTGATGATAATATTTTAAAAGTAATTATTAATAAAGCCAAACAATACAAAAAACGGGTAGTGTTTGCTGATGCAGAAAATTTTAAAACATTAAAAGCAGCTCAAATCGTAAAAGATGAAGGCATTGCGATTCCTATTTTATTAGGCAATCCGAAAAAAATAAACGCCATTTTAGAAGAAAATCATATTGAATTAACAGAGGTAGAAATCATTGATCCAAAAGATGAAAGCAATGAAGAATTAAGAAATGAATATGGTCAAATTTTATTTAATAAACGCAGTAGGAAAGGATATAATAGCTATGAAGCGAAAAAAATGATGCGTGAACGAAATTATTTTGGTTGTATGATGGTAGAAAATGGTAAAGCCGATGCATTAATT